>CAZTXH010000232.1:0-4246 GCA_964617415.1 uncultured Rikenellaceae bacterium
AATAGTGCTCCGCTTCCCAGTATTTCGCGTATGGCTCCAAGGATTCCAAGAGCAATGGTAAAGCCCAGTCCCATTCCCAAGCCATCAATAACCGAAGAGAGTAATGTGTTTTTGCTGGCAAAGGCCTCAGCCCGGCCCAGAACGATACAGTTTACAACTATCAGTGGAATGAAAATTCCAAGGGTTTCGTATAATACTGGTACATAGGCCTGCATTACAAGATCAACAATAGTAACAAATGAGGCAATGACTATAATATAAGCTGGTATTCTGACTTTACTGGGAATTACATCTGAAAGAAGAGAAATTACTGTATTGGATCCCAGAAGGACAAATGTTGTTGCCAATCCCATACCGAGACCGTTAAATGCCGAAGATGTTGTGGCCAGGGCAGGACAGCAACCTAAAACCAAGACTAACAGTGGATTTTCTTTAAAGAAACCCTTTGTGAAGTTTTGTAGCTGGTTCATTCATGACCTCCTTTCTGCAATGTGTTATATGCCCTTTGAATGGCATCACAGAATGCCCTGGAACTTATTGTGGCAGCGGTTATCGCATCAACCGGCCCGCCATCCTTATCAACCACAAGGCTGAATTCTAAAGGATTCTTGTTCATAAACTGGTCTTTAAACTCAGGTTCAGTCATCTTGGTGCCAAGGCCGGGTGTCTCTTTATGTGTCAGAATAGTAATATTGATGATTGTACCCTCAGGTTTAAATCCTGCCATCATGGTTATTTCCCCGCTGAATCCTTCATTTGTATATGTGTTGACGGCATAACCGATAATTATACTGTCTTTTTTTGCAGGATAAATATCGAGACTATCACCTTCACCTGTTGGCAGTTTGAACATTTCGGCATCCGGATTATTATTAAAACCAGGTACAACCTCCCTGATAGCATCCATTTTTTTATTAAACTGAGTTTTTTCAATGGGACCTTTGGTAATTTCATAAATAAAACCAAGGCATGTTGATGCCCCCAATGCAACAAGGGTTAACGACAGCACCATATTTTTGAGAGTTGATTCGGTCTTAGCCATTTTTTACCTCCTCTCCAAATGTTTTCGGTTTAATATAAGTATTCATCAATGGCACAAAAGCATTCATAATAAGTATTGCAAACGAAACACCTTCAGGGTAAGCACCCCATACTCTTATAATAACAGTTATAATACCAATACCACACCCATAAATAAGCATGGCTTTCGGATTCATGGGTGAGGTAACATAATCTGTAGCCATAAATATAGCTCCGAGAAGTACACCACCGGCAAGGATATGGAACAGAGGATCAGCATTTTTTTCAGGATTTATTAGCCAGAGGATAGCAGTAAAGATGGCAATAGTGCCTATAACCGATACCGGAATATGCCATGTGATGATCTTTCTAATAAGTAACCAGATAAATCCTATAAGAAGTGCTATGGCTGCAACTTCTCCCATTGAGCCACCCATATTGCCAAAGAACATCTGAGCGGGAGTCGGTATCTGGGTCACCAGGTCGGATATGGATTCCCCGTTTTTAAGACCTTCTTTTAAAATAGCCAATGGTGTTGCTCCTGTAACCGCATCGGTATAACTAGTGCTCAATCCGGCAGGTACCGGCCATGTGGTCATCTGTACCGGAAATGATATTAACATGAAGACACGACCGACAAGAGCAGGATTAAAAGGATTGTTACCCAGTCCGCCAAACGTCATTTTTGCTATCCCTATTGAGACAAAACTACCTATGAAAATTATATATATGGGAAGATTTGATGGAATGTTGAAAGCCAGTAAAAGTCCTGTTACTACTGCTGATCCATCAGTTATTGTAATTGGTTTTTTTATGATAAATCTCTGAACGAGGTATTCAAACAAAACACACGAGATTACGGATGTTGCTGTTACTATTATAGCACCATAACCAAAAAAAAATATTGATGTAAAAAGAGCAGGCAGGAGTGCCACAATTACTCCTGTCATCAGTTTTCTTGTGGTCTCTTTCCCGTGAGTGTGAGGTGAAGGTGAAACACTTAATAAATTGCTCATTTATTGAATTATAGCTTGGTTATTTTAATACCTTTTCACGGGCCATTTTAATTACGGTCGCTTTTCCCAACCGGATATAATCAAGCAGGGGTCTTCCTGCAGGACAAATATAGCTGCAGGAGCCGCATTCCATACAGTCTGTTATTCTTTCTTTCTCTGCTCTTTCAACAAGTCCCATTTCCGAAAGGGTCATCAATAAATATGGTTCCAGGTTCAGGGCACATGCCTGTACACATTTTGCACACCTGATGCATGGCATAGAATTCATCCGGCTCGATTCATTTACCGGGAATAGTATTATCCCTGATGTTCCTTTGACAACAGGAACATCTGTATTGCTGAGGGCTTTACCCATCATTGGCCCGCCCGATACAATCTTCCCTGTATCATCGGGAAGACCTCCGGCAGCTTCAATTAGGTTTTTCACCGGTGTTCCAATCCTTACAAAGTAATTACCAGGATCAGAAACTGATTTACCGGTAATTGTTACTACCCGTTCAACCAGAGGCTTGTTTTTCTGAACAGCCTCATAAACTGCAAAAGCAGTCCCAACATTATGTACTACAGTATTAACGTCTATAGGAAGATGGCCTGAAGGAACCTCTCTTTTGGTAAGAGCCTTTATGAGTTGTTTTTCAGCTCCCTGTGGGTATTTTACCTTCAGTCCATATACCCTTATCCCCGGAAATATCTTTGCAAGATTTGCGATATGATCTATAGCATCGGGCTTATTGCTTTCAATACCTATCATAGCTTTATCGACACTGAGGGCTTTCATAAGTATTGTAACACCAATAAGTATCTCTTTCCCTCTTTCAAGCATCAGACGATGATCAGATGTTAGATACGGTTCACACTCAACCCCGTTAATGATAAGAAAGTCACATCTTTTCCCTGAAGGTACAGTAAGCTTGACATGAGAAGGGAATGTAGCTCCACCAAGACCGACAATACCCGATGCCAGGCATTTCTTTTTTATCTCCTCAGATGAGTATTTTATCTCAGTAACTATTTCATTACTCCTGTCAATTGTTTCAACCCATTCATCCCCTTCAACATCAATAAAAACAGCCGTTTGTTTATATCCGGTTGTATCTGTTACAGTGTCTATTTTACTCACTTTGCCTGACACTGATGAATGTATGTTTGATGAAACAAATCCCTTGCTCTTAGCAATCACCTGGCCGGTTTTTACACTATCACCCTTATTTATCACTATTGAGGCAGGTGTACCGATATGCTGACTTACTGGTATTACAACCTTGCCCGGAATAGGGAGATACAGGATCTCACTTACTGCTGTAAGTTTGTTTTCGGGTGGATGAACTCCTCCTATGGGAAATGTTTTCAAAGACATCATATTGTTTTTACTTCGGCCTGTTCTTCAATTTTCGGTTTTCTTGGGGGAAAATTCAATTCGATAATAGCACCCGTAGGACACTCTTCAACACACTTCCTGCAAAATGTACATTTTAAGGCATCAATATATGCAAGGTTATTTTCGATGGTTATTGCATCGAATTTACATACATCAAAGCATTTGCCACAACCTATGCAAGCTACTTTGCAAGCTCTTCTTGCCGGTCCTCCCTTATCACAATTTGAGCATGCCACATAAATCTTACGGTCTTTCTTTGCTTTCTTGCGAAGTTCGATAATATTTCTCGGGCATGCTTTCACGCAGGCTCCACAGGCAACACATTTATCATCTATTATTTCCGGTAGTCCGGTTTCATTGTTCATAAACATTGCATCGAAGGTACAAGCCCTTACACAATCTCCATAACCGAGGCATCCGTAGATACAATCTGTTTCTCCTCCATAGAGGCTATGTGCAATACGGCAATCAGGTACTCCATCATACTTTGTAGATTGAGGGCGATATTCTGGTGTTCCGTTACATAACAGGATTGCTACAAGTGGTTCAACAGCAGGAGGCTCTTTGCCTAATATCTTTGCAGCCTCTTCCATAACAGATGTACCACCTACCGGGCATTTTAAATCCTCAAATGTCTCAGCTTTAACGAGAGCCTCTGCAAAATTACGACACCCTACAAAACCACATGCTCCACAATTTGCACCAGGGAGGACAGCCTGAACCTCATCAATCCGGGGATCTTCTATAACCTTGAATTTCTGAGCTACAAAGTATAGTATTACTGCTGCCAGCATGGCAAGCAGACTAAGACTTATTATTGTTACTATAACTG
>CAZTXH010000233.1:0-4227 GCA_964617415.1 uncultured Rikenellaceae bacterium
TTGTAAATAAAGTGGATAATACTACAAGGCTTCTTGAGGCAAATGAATTTTATAATCTTGGTCTTGGTAATTATTTCCCAGTAAGTTCCATCAATGGCAGTGGTACCGGCGATCTGCTCGATGCTGTGGTAAAAGAATTCAAAGAAGAGAAACCTGAAACAAAATATGAACTTCCACGTATAGCCATTGTCGGACGACCAAATGTGGGTAAATCATCACTTATTAATTCTCTTCTGGGAGAAGAGAGACACATAGTAACTCCCGTTGCAGGAACAACACGAGATTCAATCTATACCAGATATAATAAATATAATCACAACTTTTTACTTGTTGATACAGCAGGTTTAAGAAAGAAATCGAAGGTAAGTGAGAATATAGAGTTTTATTCGGTCATGAGGGCTATCAGGGCGATAGAGAATTCTGATATCTCTCTTCTTATGATTGATGCACAGAGGGGAATTGAAGCCCAGGATCTTAATATTATGTCGCTCATCCTTAAAAATAATAAGGGATTGATCATACTTGTCAATAAGTGGGATCTCATTGATAAAGAGACCAATACGATGAAATTATTCGAAAAGAAAATTAAAGAGAAAACAGCACCCTTCACTGATTATCATATTCTTTTTATTTCAGCAACAAACAGACAAAGAATTCACAAGGTACTTGAAGTCATAGAAAATGTATATAATAATCTTAAAAGAAAGATACCTACATCCGAACTTAATGAAACTATGCTCGAAATAATAAAAAACAATCCTCCACCTTCGTTAAAAGGTAAAAATGTCAGGATAAAATATATAACTCAGCTACCATCTGCCACTCCTGCCTTTGCTTTTTTCTGCAATCTACCCCAGTATATTAAAGAATCTTACAGGAGGTTTATTGAAAACAGGATCAGGGAGAATTTTGAATTTACAGGTATCCCTGTAAGAATATATTTCAGAAAAAAATGAACATATTTGGTGTGATTTTTGTACAAAACAGGTTAATTGCCGGAGAAATAAAGAAATCGATCAGGTATCTTTTAATAGTAATTATCGCCGTTTTTTACGGATCATGTACCAAGATTCAGCAACTGCCACCTGAACCGTATATCGAATTCAACAGTTTTACTGTTTTTGACACAACAGACATTTTAGGCAACACCTGTAAGGGGGGCAGGCTTCGGTTTTATTTTGAAGATGGAGATGGAAATGTAGGTCTCAAACCACCGGAATCCACTGAAGGTGATACCACAAATCTGTTTTTTACACTTTTCAAAAAAGTTGATGGTATAATGGAACAGGTTGTTGATGATGATCCAATAAAACCTTCATCTTACAGGATACCTTACATGGAAAGGGAAGGACAGAACAAAATTTTGAAAGGGACAATATATATAACCTTCATTTACCTGTTTTATGTTCCGGAAAGCAATGATACCATCAGGTACGACTTTTATCTTAAAGACAGGGATAATAATTACAGTAACGAGGTATCTACAAATGAGATTCCACTTTCATTCAACGGAGTATACTAATAATATCTGATTACATTCTAATTCCGATCAGCAGTATATCATCTACCTGATCATGTGATCCTTTCCATTGGTCGTAAAACTTCGCAATCACTTCTTTTTGTCCATCCATGGGTAGTTCATAAACATCCTCTATAAGCTTTTTAAGTCTTGCTATTTTCATTTTTTTACCATCAGCTCCACCAAACTGGTCGGGGAGACCATCTGAAAACATATATACTGTATCACCATCGTTCAGATAATACTCCTGGTCGTCGAAATACTTCTCAATTACTGATTCTCCACCTACAGAAGACCTGTTGCCTTTGATATAATATGGTTCTCCTTCCATAACAATAATTACAGGACGCATTGCAGAGGCGAACCGTATATGCCTCTGGCTCGGATTTATCTCACATACCACCAGGTCCATACCATCATTAGATACACCAAGTTCAAGGTTCCTGTTGAGTGTTGAGAAGATCTGCTTGTCAAGCATGGTAAGCACTTCAGAAGGCTTTGAAATACGTTGCCGGGTAACAATGTCCTGCAAAAGGGTTGATCCAATCATCGACATAAAGGCACCCGGGACACCATGTCCCGTGGAATCGGCACAAACAAGGATATGTCTCTCCTCATCCAGTTTGTCGAACCAGTAAAAATCACCACTTACAATATCACGCGGCCTGAAGAAGATAAATGCATCTTTAAATGAATCTCTCAAATCATGAAAATCAGGCAGGATACTTGTTTGTATTCTCTTTGCATAATTTATACTATCAGTAATTTCGATATTCTGGAGCTCGATCTCGGTCTTCTGTTTCCTTACGACACTTGTTCTTGCCTCAAGTTCTTTTTCAAGATATGTTTGGGTCTTCTTCTGAGCCTTTTCCCTCTCTTTTATAATAAGAATGATAATACCTGTTACCAAAGCAATAGATGAAAGGATAAACCACCATCTTCTCCAAAACGGCTTTTTAATGATAATATCAAAAGTTACAGGAGTATCCTGTATCATACCACTTTCATTCATCGACATCAGGTTGAACCGGTAACGGCCATCACTAAGAGAATATTGTACCTCCCGCTCAGTAGATACTCTTGACCAGTCTTCATCATAATTAATAAGATATGTCTGGTAATAAACCTTGTCAGGATCACTGAAATTAATACCGACATAGTTTACTCTCACATTGTATCGTTTGCTGTAAGGAAGAGTAAATGACCTCCGAAGCGGATACTCTTTATCATTTATTAATATATAGTTTATATTATTCAGAGGTGCTGTATTTATTCTCCTGTCCCTTAATCTGTCATATACTATCAATCCATGGGTTGTTCCTATGAGAACCTTTCCATCAGACGACTCGAACATTCCGTCCGAATTACAAACACCATTTTTGGCAAATTCAGTACCATAGGTTCTCATTATCTCGTTATTATGATTGTATCTTGAGAATCCTCTTTCATGTCCCACCCATATACTGTTTGCAGAATCAGCCAATATGCTGTAACAGTAGTTCGACATCAGCATCTCCAACCGTGAAAATGATTTTACAGAATCACCTATAAATTCAAAAATCCCGTTCCCCTTTGTTGCCATCCAAAGGTTATCGTCCATAGTCTGAGAGAATGACGATATCTCATTCATTGTTGTACCAAATAAAATTGCTCCCTGTGTGCTTATTCCTGATTCAGGATCGATAAGATATAACCTGTCTGACCTGGTTGCTACTGCACCTTTACCTTCACTGGTAAGGTAAAGCTGGTTAATATTATTATGGGGTAATCCGTTATTAATAGTATACTTGCTTTTAACTGTACCAGTACTTTTGTTAAGAATGATAACTCCATTGAGAGTTCCCAGCCATATATATTTATTATCAACCAGTATGTCTTTTACATAATCTTCGCCTGAGTCACCGGAACGGTAATATTGTCTTATTATACCATTTGAATTCCTCACAAAAAGACCTCCCCCCTTTGTGCCGACCCAGATATTACCATCACTATCAAGAAAATATGATGAGATTTCATTTTTACCGGTTCTCTGCATCATATTGACAAATGATTTTGTCTTATTATTATCGAGGTTAAAAAGATAGTATCCTGTTGGTGTTCCCAGTAAATAATCTTTATCCAACTGGTTCACATAAATTATATTATTTGTTTCAGGAGTAAGACCCGGGGAATAAAAACTGAAAGCATAAGAATTAAGCAAAGAGAGTCCGTCACCAAACAATCCGATCCAATAATTACCCTCAACATCCTGGAATACCCTTCTGATATTGTTCCCTGGGAGTCCTGATGTCTTATCGAAGAATACGGCTGATTCTATTGTTTCATAATCAGTAGAAAGAGTCATCCGCAACATACCCGATTCATTTGTTGCAATCCACAGGTAATTATCTGCATCCTCAATAATTGATTGTATACTCAGATAATCAAGTTCAGGATTACCGGGAAAACGTGACAGGTTACTCCTGTTACCGGATAATTCAAGATGGAAAAGCCCGTTGCCGTTTGTGCCAACCAGGTAGATATCTTTATCGTTAAGTTTAAATACTTCAAGGACATTATAATAATCAAATCCTTCAATAACACTTAGCTGAGCTAATGAGTCTTCTTCAATTCTGTATAAACGAATATTTTCCTGTGTCCCAAGCAACAATTCTCCGGATTCTGTAAAAGATGCTGTAAAAAGACAATGTGTATATATTATCCGCCTA
>CAZTXH010000234.1:0-1207 GCA_964617415.1 uncultured Rikenellaceae bacterium
CCGCAGGGGGAGGTGGAGGTGGGGGTGGGGGAGCAACCATATCAGTAGGCTGATCCAGATTTTCCATCTCTATCTCTACTTGTCGCTCTTCCCTCTGTGTTTTGCTTCTTTCAAGTGCTTTCGCATTCAGGTATGGAGTAATTATTGCAGTTGCAATTATGATAACTCCTATCAATGTTGCGATAAGCATATTGCGAGTATACTTCTTACGTAACCTGTATGCTCCATACTCCTTATTCCTTATTTCGAATACTATATCATCGAAAGCGGGGGCACTGATTTTCTCTTTTGCCATTTTCTTTTAGGTTTACAGGATTAATCGGATGAAGTTTCTGAACCGGATGTGGAAGTAATGCCAGCGGCTGACTCCACCATCTCTTCTTCATACCATGCAATATCAACAAAAGTATAACGTGCAATTCCGCAGATATTCATCTCATCGAGTATATCGACGAAATTACCGTATGTTGCTTCTTTATACGCTTTTATAAGCACAATGGGTCCCGTATCATCTTCATTTTTAAGTACACGGATTGCTCCCTGAACAGAATCCTGGTCAATATCAATTTCACCTCTTAAAACTTGCTCTCTGAAATCTTCTATCTTCTTGGCAAGTGTTCTGTTCCACCCAAGCAGTATTTGTCGAATACCATTAGCACTGAAATCAGTTTCTCTTAGTGGCGGAAGGTTATCAAAATTTTCCACTCTTCCCGGATAAGTATATACTCTATTATCCGGACCAAGAATGATATTCTGTGTACGGCTTGCTGAAATCTTGGGAGCCTCCTGATTGGGATCCTTGAGCTTTTCGGGGAGTACAATATTCATGATCTTAGCTTTACTGAAAGCGGTCGTCAGCATAAAGAAGACAATAAGAAGACACATAAGGTCGACCATTGGTGTCATATCGATATGCGGCGGGTGCTTTTTGGTTTTTTTCTTCCCGTCTGTTCCTTTTTCTTCCTGAATTATTTCTGCCATATCACTGTTGTATTTCTTCTAAGTTAACTTTAGCTGTTTCAAGACTAGTTATCAGATTAAACCTGTTTACCTGCCTTTCCTGAAGGATATCCAGAACTTTCTTGACAACCGGAAACTCAGCCGTTGCATCTCCTTTTATACATGCTTGTATATTCGGATTTACCTGGCGGGCATACAATATCCACATTGCCAGCTGATTGTCGGCTGAATCGATGGGAATTCCTAA
>CAZTXH010000234.1:1217-4220 GCA_964617415.1 uncultured Rikenellaceae bacterium
TCCCTGGTTTTACTATTTTCAGCATTCAGGAATTCTTTCATATGCATTATCGGTACTCCCAAAGAGGATTTATATTTTTCAAAAGTCCTTCGTTCTTCAGGTGTGAATTCGATTCCGTATCTTTTACCCATTTCCTCAAGGATTTTAGGCCTGTATGCCAGAAGAGTATCAGGTCCGTTATCGAAATTCATAAAGACTTTTCCGTCATTAGATATGAGGAATGTCATCATATTAAAATCAGGAACAGGTGTTTCTGATATCGAAAATGGAGTATCAACAGTAGTCGGTTCTGGTTGTCTCATGGTTGTTGTAAGCATAAGAAAAATAAGTACAACTGAAAAAAGATCAACCATTGGCGTCATGTCGATCCGGGGGGACGATTTTGGTAATTTAATCCTTGGCATTTTTGCTTTTTATTTGTATTTATTTAACCAAAAGATCTACTATTATCAGTCATTATTTCAACGAAGTGGCAAAATTCTGCGTCAGGCTGAATCCTGCTTCGTCTATTTTGTATGTATATGAATCAACGTATGTTGAGAAATAATTGAAGGCAATAATCGATAAAGTTGATCCTGTAATACCGAACGCAGTATTTACAAGAGCTTCAGATATACCCTGAGACAGGGCCAGTGCATCAGGCGCTCCCGACTGGGCGAGTGCAGCGAATGCACGGATCATACCCAATACTGTTCCGATAAGACCTATCAACACTGATATGGATGCTAATGTGGAGAAAATTACCATATTCCTTGATAGCATAGGTAATTCAAGTGCCGTGGCTTCTTCAAATGATTTCTGGATAGACAGAATTTTCTGGTCTTTCTCAAGTTCCTTGTCTTGCTGAAGGTCGCGGTATCGCAATAAACCGGCTTTCATAACATTGGCAAGAGAACCCTTCTGCTTGTCGCAAGCATCCATGGCCTCTTCAATTTTATCCTCTTCAAGAAGAGTCTGAAGTCTGCGGACAAATGTGTTTAATCTTCCTCTTCCCTTGGCTCTTGAAAGTGTAATCAATCTTTCAACAACAAAGATAATAAGTGACAGAACACAAGTCATAAGAATAGGAACAATGAAACCACCTTTGTATATTATTCCCAGATAGTTCCCCTCTATAACATGCCCTTTCGGATTACCCCCTTCGAAGTTAACCGGATTACCCATTATATTGACAAACAATAAATAGGATACCACAAAAGCTATTAATATAGCACTTGCTGCAAAAATGTTCTGCAGCGCATCTTTGAATCTACTACTTCCTTTTTTACTCATTTTAATCGATTTGTTTAGGTTTAAGATTTTACAATTCGCAAATATATATAATATCAATTATTATTTTCAAATAATTATAAAATATTATCAATCTTTTTGATTGATTTATATGATATTCCTAATCAAAAAGACCCCTTATTTACCTATAGACCCTATATTTATTAATCCGAAAAGGTGTAATAACAGGTGTATATTTATTTCTCAAGAGAAACGTTATAAATCCTTGATTTTGTTACAGGTATCTCTTTACTGGTATATCCTTCGGCACTTATTACCAGTGTTTGAGAGCTCGATGGTATTTCAAATCTGTATTCACCCCGGGAATTGCTTAATATCTCAACTGCTGTATCCTTAACTCTTATTGAAGCATACGAAATAGGCCTTCCCGTTGATGCATCCTTAACAACTCCCCTTATTTCGTTTGGATTGATTCCCTTTCTTATCTGGGCTTCTAAATTCCGGATAAAACTGATCTGGTTCTTTGCTCCGGTGTTATTCGGGTCGATAGCAAGGATCTTATTATATGCTTCTACTGATCTTGCCAGGTAAGGAAGCCTTCTGTCATTTTCTTTCTCTTTATAGAGCATATTAATTTCGATCAGTCCTAATCCGTTATATCCTTTTATTTTGTTATCGTCGTTGTCGGGATTAAGGTTGATCAATCTGTTATAATAAGCTTTTGAGGTCGTAAAATTTTCTTTTGACATATGATAATATCCAAGATACTGTAATGCGTCCGCCATTTCAGATTCATTGTTCAATGAGTCAGTCTCTGCCATCTCAATGACTTTTTCAAACTTTGGTTTTGCCAGTCCCATTTTATAATCGGGATCCATTTTTGTATATGTCCTGGCAATCCAAACATAACCCTGTAGGTTATCCGGCCATTTATTAACAATAATATTGAATACTGAGTCTGCAGCTTTTAAATTATTGCCAATATAATAAGTTCTACCAATCTGCATATACTCTTCAACCTTCTCCTCACCCGGAGTCATCATATTCGCCCATGTTTCTGCTGCCTTATTATAGAATTTAAGATTATAATAATTTACTGCCATTTCACTCAATACAGCCCTGTCCTGTGGTTTCAATTCAAGCACTTTTTCATATTCGTTAAATCCCCTCTCAAGTTCTTTCCCGGCTTTTTCAACGAGAGCTTTCTGTTCGGCAACCTTATTTGTAAGCTCGTCCAAAGCCGGTTTGAGATTAGCTTTTCGGGAAGCAGAAGCTGATGCATATCTTGATTCTTCTTTTTCAAGTTGTCCTTCAAGATTGGTCAGTTCTTCGACCCACTTTGTATAATCCTTATTCTTATTCATCAGTATCCTGGCCGTGTAATGGTGGTCTTTCCATAATATCCTATCTTCTGAAACAGTCTCCATCAGCTTTTCCATGTACTGGAGAGCTTTATCATAGTCAGGATTTTCCATTTCATAATATGAATAGCCGGCAAGACGGTTCAAAAACGACCTGGAATCATCAATGGCAAGTATCTCCTCTATCTCCTGGATTACCTGGTCATAGTCTCCCGCATAGAAAAGGGATGTTACATATCTTGTTTGTGCAGGAATATTGCCGGCACTCAATTCAAGATATTTCTTATAATTAGCCTTTGATTGTTCAAGTCTTTGTGCCAACCAGTAAACCTGACCAAGTTCCCTGTATGCAGGGGCAAAATTGGGATCAAGACTTATTGCTTCCTCAAAGTATTGAATAGCAGGTTGCAGA
>CAZTXH010000235.1:0-1128 GCA_964617415.1 uncultured Rikenellaceae bacterium
ATACAACACCAATACCTATCACGGATTCATTTAATATGGGCTTAAGTGAGAGAAAACCTGTTAACCTTCTATATCCGCAAGCGATTCCCAATAAACCTGTTATCGACGATAAAACATGTCTCCACTTGAATTATGACGTATGCGGAATCTGTGAAGTTGTTTGTGAGGCAAATGCAATTGATTATAAACAACAAGAACAAAAACTTGAACTGAATGTCGGGGCGATCATTCTCTCACCAGGATACAAACTCTTTGATCCGGATCTAAAACCGGATTACGGTTATAGGAATTATAAAAATGTCATAACGGCTCTTGAGTTTGAAAGAATCCTGTCAGCTTCCGGCCCCTATCAGGGAAAGATACTGAGACCTTCCGATAAAACCGCTCCGGAGAAAATTGCATGGATTCAATGTGTCGGTTCACGCGACCATGAAAGGGATTATTGCTCTGCCGTCTGTTGTATGTATGCAACAAAAGAGGCAATTATTGCTAAAGAGCATGAAGGTGAGAAATTAAAATGTGACATATTTTATATGGACCTGCGTGCATTTAGCAAAGGTTTTGAAGAGTACTATATAAGAGCACAAAAATTAGGCGTAAGTTATATTCGATGTCGTCCGCTTGCCGTTAAGGAAATACCCGAAACAAATAATCTCATTATTGAATATCTGACAGAAGATGACAGAAAATTATCGGGAGAATATGAACTTGCTGTCCTGTCAGTCGGTATGACCTCCCCGGACCAGGCAAAAAAACTTGCCGAAGAGTTTAAGCTCAACTTAAACAGGTATGATTTCTGTGAAACCGATTCTTTTACACCTGTCGATTCTCCAAAAGAAGGCGTTTTTATTACCGGTGCTTTTACTGAGCCAAAAGACATTCCTGAAAGCGTAATGCAGGGTAATGCTGCTGCAGCCAGGGTACTTTCGCTTCTTAATACTGAAAAAGGCCAACTGGTAACAGAAAAAGTTTATCCACCTGAAAAAGATATTACAGGAGAGGAGCCAAGAATCGGAATCTTTGTGTGCCATTGCGGGAAAAATATAGGGGGTGTGATAGAAGTTTCTGAAGTTGTCGAATATGCCAGAACCATGCCCAATGTAGTTCATGCGGAAGATAATCTTTATA
>CAZTXH010000235.1:1138-4216 GCA_964617415.1 uncultured Rikenellaceae bacterium
CTTTATACCTGCTCTGCTGAGTCAGGAGAGAAAATTAAACAGGCAATTGATGAGCACAATCTTAACCGCGTTATTGTTGCTTCATGTACACCAAGAACTCATGAACCTTTGTTTCAAAGCATAATCCGTGAAGCAGGACTTAATCCATACCTCTTTGAGATGGCTAATATCAGGGACCAGTGTACATGGGTTCATATGCACGAACCTAAACTCGCATTACAAAAATCAAAAGATCTTGTCAGGATGGCAGCAGCAAAAGCACGTTATCTTGAACCTCTTTACAGCAGAAGAGTCAAAATCAGCAGAAATGCTCTTGTAATCGGTGGTGGCATTTCCGGTCTTTATTCTGCAACCAATTTAGCTGAACAATCTTTTGAAGTATATCTTCTTGAAAAAAGCAATACTCTGGGTGGTAATCTTTTAAATGTAAAATTTCTAATAGAAGGAGATGATCCTCAAAAAAAATTAAATATACTGATCGACAAGGTTAGAAATAATCCCAAAATTCATACGTATATTAATTCAGAAATAATACGTATTGATGGTTCTGTTGGTAATTTCTCTACAGAGTTTAAATCAGACGATAAAACATATACAGTTGACCATGGTATTGTAATTGTAGCCACAGGTGCTCAAAATTACAGTCCGACTGAATATTTGTACGGGCAGGACGATAAGGTAATAACACAGATCGAATTAGAAGAAAAATTAGCAAACGGTTATCCTTATCCTGAAAATAAAAAACAACAAACAGTCGTTATGATCCAGTGTGTTGGTTCACGTGATGAAAAACGACCATACTGCAGCCGGCTTTGCTGTCAGCAGGCAATTAAAAATGCTTTATTGATCAAAGAAAAAAATCCTGATGTTAATATTTATATCCTTTATAGGGATATAAGAACATACGGATTTAATGAAGGATATTATACTTTGGCAAGAGAAAAAGATGTCAGGTTTATTGTGTATAACGAAGAAAAAAAACCTGATGTGGAAAAAGTTAATGGACAATTAAAAGTGTCTGTTTATGATCCAGTCCTTAATGCCAGGGTAAATATCAAAACAGATCTTCTGGTCCTGTCAACCGGAGTCATTCCCAGAGATGATGCTAATGACCTTGCTCAGAAACTAAAGATACCATTAACGAGTGATGGCTTCTTTTTAGAGGCACATATGAAACTCCGTCCTGTCGATTTTGCTACCGACGGTGTTTTCCTGTGCGGTCTTGCTCACTTTCCGAAAACAGTTGATGAAAGCATTGCCCAGGCTTTAGCTGCCTCTGCAAGGGCAAGTACAATAATTTCAAAAGAAGAAATTGAACTTGCAGCCATGATTTCCAATGTTGTGGATGAAAATTGTGACGGATGTGCTTACTGCATTGACCCATGTCCGTTTAAAGCATTAACATTATTAGAATATATGTGGGAAGGTTCAATTAAGAAAACAGTTGAAGTAGATGAGCTGAAGTGTAAAGGCTGTGGAAATTGTATGGCAACCTGTCCCAAAAAAGGTATCTATATAAGGAACTTTAAATTAGAACATATTGCAGCACAAATCGAAGCAGCGTTGCAACCAACAGAGTAGGAGGATATCATATGACAGATAATAATTTTGAACCGATAATTCTATCATTTTGTTGTAACTGGTGTTCATATGCCGGGGCTGACCTTGCAGGTATTTCAAGATTACAATATCCTACGAATATTCGTATAATCCGTGTTATGTGTTCAGGCATGGTTCATCCGAACCTGGTAATTGATGCTTTAACGAAAGGTGCTGATGGTGTTATAATTTGTGGCTGCCATATAGGAGATTGCCATTACCTTGAGGGTAATTTAAAAGCAGAAAGCAGGGCGGAAGCAATAAAACTTATGTTACAGGATTTTGGTATTGAGGAAGAAAGGTTCAGAATTGAATGGGTTTCAGCATCGGAAGGACCAAGATTTGCCCAGGTAATGCAGGGATTTACTGAAGAAATAAAAAAACTGGGACCAAGCCCGTATAAGGTTTAGTTAATATAATTAAGAATAAATAATAGAGCTCTTTGCTGAATATGAAAAAGATGATTTTGAGATATTTGTTCTTAAGGAAGTTGAGAAACTCATCTTTCATATTCGCAGGATCAGGTAAAAAAGACAGTAGATATCAATGAAGCAGTTTGTAAAGGGTGCGGAATTTGTATGGCCACTTGTCCCAAACAAGGAGTCTTTGTCAGGCATTTTAAACCTGAATATTATACAGAAATGTCTAAATCTATCACCGAAATGGCTGCCGCCGAAAAAGAGTTTGAACCTGCAATTCTTTCTTTTTGCTGTAATTGGTGTGCTTATGCTGAAGCAGATGCTGCAGGTACCGCACGATATCAATATCTGTCTAATATTTACATTATCCGGGCAATGTGTACTGGTATGATACATCCAAATATAATAATGGAAATATTAAATCAGGGAATAGCTGATGGCGTTCTCATATGTGGTTGTCATATTGGAGATTGTCATTATCAGGAAGGCAATAAAAAAGCAGAGGCAAGAGCTGATACTATCAAAAAACTCGGGATAAATCCATATAAAACAACATAAACTAATAATAATGAATATTTCAAAGATTTTTGACGGTAAAAAATTTATGTGGGATGGTAAAACTTACACCACAGAAGATGAAGCTCTTAAAGTTAAAAAGGAATATGAGAAAGACAATTTTGAAACCTGTATAGTATCAGAAGAAGATAACTATTTCCTTTTTACAAGAAGAGTTGTTACTGAAGTGGTAGTTGAAGGACAACCTCCTGTATAAACAGACAGAAAGTACCCAAAATATTTGCCTTTCGATTTGAATATAAACATAAATCCAATATTATTTATTTGTGATAATCTTAAAAATTTGTTTATTTTTGAAATGAGCTATAGTTTTATTGAAGATTTTTTTCCTGATGACTATTGGTTATCAGTAAAAAAAATAAGTAAATCGCTTGAAACGAAAAAATCAATAAGTGAATGTTATTGATTCCAGATATTTATTTAATTTAATAAAAACCAAATAATTATGACAAAAGTTGCAGAAGAATGGTTAGCAGTTTGTGGT
>CAZTXH010000236.1:0-4207 GCA_964617415.1 uncultured Rikenellaceae bacterium
ATACTTGGTTCATCGAGTATATAAAGCACATTTACCAATTGTGAACCTATTTGTGTGGCAAGTCTTATTCGCTGACTTTCACCCCCGGAAAGTGTTGCAGCTCCCCTGTTTAATGCCAGATAATCAAGTCCTACTTCAATAAGAAAGCCGAGTCTGATTCTTATTTCCTTAAGAATCTCAGCAGCAATCTTTCTCTGTTTCACGGTAAGCTTCTTTTCAACATCCGACAGAAACTGTAATAACTCCCTGATATCCATAGTAGCCAACTCTCCTATATTCTTATCTGCTATTCTGAAAAAAAGTGCCTCTTTCTTAAGCCGGGTACCATTACATTCAGGACAGACTTCATACTGTACATATTGGTCTTTTAGCCGTGTGCCGTTCTTCTTACCATTAACAACCTCCATGTTACCTACAAAATTTACGACTCCTTCAAAAGTCAGAAAATAGTTTGAAGTCATTCCCAATGGTGTATTCGATAGTTTCAGTACTTCATCAGAACCATAGAGAATCTTGCTGAGTGCCTCCTCAGGAATATCTTTAATAGGAGTATCAAGAGTAAAACCATTCTTTTCCGCAATTGCTTCTATCTGCCAGAATATCCATACATTTCTGTACTTCCCGAGAGGTACTATTCCACCTTTCCTGATACTGAGGTTTCTGTCGGGAATAAGCTTCTTCTCATCTATACTTGATATTTCTCCAAGTCCGTTACAATTGGGACATGCGCCCTGTGGTGAGTTAAAAGAAAAAGTATGTGGAGCAGGTTCATTATATGAAATACCTGTTACAGGACACATCAGGTGACGGCTGAAATATCTTGGTTCATTACTTTCACTGTCAAGAACCATCATTACCCCGTCACCCTGGTCCAGGGAAATATAAACAGAATCCCGGAGTCTTTTTTCAGTAATTTCATTAACACTGAACCTGTCAATTACCAATTCAATAAAATGAGTTTTATACCTGTCAAGCTTCATACCAGGTTGAAGCTCCCTGATTTCATTGTCAATTCTCACATGAAGAAAGCCTTTTCTTCTTAGTTGTTCAAATAGCTCCTTGTAATGACCTTTACGTCCCTTTACAATTGGTGCAAGAAAATAGACCTTTCTGTCAGCAAACCTTTCTTTTATAAGGCCAACTATCTGATCATCTGTGTATTTAACCATCTTTTCACCTGAAGCCCAGGAGTAAGCTTCTGCTGCTCTTGCATAAAGTAACCTCAGGAAATCATATATCTCGGTTATTGTTCCAACTGTTGATCGTGGATTTTTATTGGTAGATTTCTGTTCAATGGAAATGACAGGGCTTAATCCTGTGATCTTATCAACATCAGGACGTTCCATACCACCGAGGAACTGACGTGCATAGGTTGAAAGGGTTTCCATATAACGTCTCTGGCCTTCCGAATAGATAGTATCAAAGGCAAGAGATGATTTTCCACTACCGCTTAGTCCTGTGATAACCACAAGCTTGTTACGTGGAATGGAAACATTTATATCCTTCAGGTTATGAACCCTTGCCCCCAGGACTTTTATTTCTTCACTCATCATAACCCTCCACTGTGATATTATCAGATTTCAGGTTCCGGATCATCAATAGTTCTCATACCTTTTGCCGGGATCCTGATTATGTATTCTTTGCCCGGCTTTGGCTTCAGGTAAGGTTTTCTGAGCCATGGATTCAAATATTTCAATATCTTATAATTTGTTCCAAAATGCTCTGCAAACTTTGAAAAACTGTTGACTATCGTATCAACCTTTACCTCTTTATATTTCAGAACAGGGTAAAGTTCATCTTTGCTTATTGAAAAACCATAACTCGCCGGATCAGAGATAACAAGTTTATAAGCAACAACCCTGAAAATATACCTTGCTGTCTCTTCTGAAAGGAGAAGATCATAATAATTATACTGTTTCTGAATCTTAATCTGTTCATCAAGAGCAGCTCTGCCACTATTGTATGATGCAGCTGTAAGTGTCCAGTTACCATATTTTTCATATGACTTTTTGAAATAATCACAGGCAAACTGTGTCGATTTTTCAACATCGTAACGCTCATCAACCACCGAATTTATCTCCATACCCTGTTCAATACCTGTTGCTTTCATTATCTGCCAGAAACCGGTTGCTCCTGCCGGTGAAATCACATTACTATATTCGCTCTCTGCTGCAACAAGATATTTGAAATCATCAGGTATATTGTTTTTCCTGAGTACCTTTTCAATAACAGGCAGATACCTGTTTGCTCTTTTAATAATTAATATTGTAGAAGAATGACGGTATGCACTTGTCAATATTTCCCTGTCAAGGCTCTCTCTGGTATCGAAATTCTCAAGAGGCATCTTTTCGCCTGCAAAAGTGACTCTTTCAGGTAGCTTATAGGGCCTGTTTGCATAAATAGTATCATGCGACATTGATATTTTTGCATTCGAATTAGCCTTATTTTTGAAACTCCCGGCAATTGACACTATTATTATAAGTGCACCAGCCAGCACAAGTAGTGTAAAAATTGAATTCTTGTACGAATTTAGCATAGAATACAGGGTATTTAGAAATAAACTGCAAAGGTAATATTTTTATGGCTTATAAATAACTCCGGCATACTCTAATACTTAAAGCTGACTAATAATAAGGCAAGCCACAGGAAATTATTTTATTAAACAGAAAAGGGAATAGCTTAACGGAGAGATCAGAATTTATATGAGAAACCTGAGAAGACACCGAAAGAATACGGATGTATTCTCAAACCTGAAATATCATTAAATGGATTAAAGAAATATCTGAATGTGGGTTCAAGGTTCAGTGAAAAACTACTTGAAATATTATATTCCATTCCCATACCCAGGGAGCTGCTGAAAGTAAGGATATTCATCCCTTCTGTTTTTCCAACCGGCAATTTGCCGTCCCCGGATAAAGCATAAACAGAATTATTAACAAGCAGGTTGGATGATATTCCTCCAATAATATTGAAGTCAAGAGCTTTATCGATAATTTTATACCGGAGTATTACAGGGAGTTCCAGGAAGCTGAAATTTTGACGTAGAGAATTGTCAATAAACTGAAGTGATGCCTTTTCAGGATCAAAAACATCGTTATTATATGCTGTTTTTATCCTGTCGCTTCCCAAACGATCAGTAAGAAAAACATCATTGTTTTCCGTGTACACCGTCCCATTGCTTGTAAGTACCTCAAAATTAGGATCCCCTTTGGTATAGAAATGATCTTCGAAACCACTGTATGCTGAGATACCCGCCAATTCTTTACCTATGGAAGAATAATAGACACCTGATTGTATGCTGAATCTCTTACTTATCTTATAGGATAGTGCCAATCCCCCGGAATATGATACAACTGCTTCTTCTGAAGACATAATTGATTCAATGGCTTCGTTATCACCATATCCTATACGCGATTGATATGTTGGTGACACCAATGCTGATATTGACCATCTGCCTGGTTCTTTTCTTGTTGTATTATCAGGAATATCCAGAGTGGCACTTTCATTAATATCCATATAATCTGACAGCTCGTAATCTATTTTTATCAGATCATATTGCCCGTAATTTTTCCCCGGATTATCTACATCCGATTGAGCTGACATCTCCGAAAAATCCTGGATGACTGTATTTATATTGTCAATGTTTACAGGAGTGACAGGTTGATCGTTTTGATGTATAACATTTTTTTCAGGTTCTCTGTATTCAACAGAAGCCGTAACCGGAATATAGGTATTTGTAAGGTCTGTTGCAGGAGCCGGATTAAGTGAAATAAGCTGATTTTCAGGACCTGAAGCGATTTCACTACTTATTCTGTAAGCAAGAATACCGAGTGAAAGTACAACGGCTGCTATAGCTGCTACCCGAAGAAGCATCAAGGGCCGCTGCTTTTTCCTAATAACAGGTCGGATATCATTCCATACCTCCTGCGGTGCAAGCACCTCGTAATCCTTCAGTCCGTTTCTGAAAACCACATCAATATTTGCCTCTCTGTCATCCATGCGAAATCTTTTTCCTGATCCCTGTATATGCACTTACTTTTCTCTGCAATATAATCCTTGCTCTCGAGAGGTTCGACTTTGAGGTACCTTCGGATATATTTATCATTTTGCTTATCTCTTTGTGTGAATACCCTTCAATAGCAAAGAGATTGAACACCATCCTGTATTTGGGTGGCAGTTCCCTGATAATACCGAGAAGGTCTCCTGC
>CAZTXH010000237.1:0-3319 GCA_964617415.1 uncultured Rikenellaceae bacterium
TATAAGCTTGTATTTTAGCCCTTTAACCATCGATAATCTGCTTAAGATTCTTTCGCTGGCAGAGGATCTGAAATTTATGGTGACCCTGCATTCAAGATCACAAGATTGTTTTGATTTAGTAATATTTTCCTCCTTGATGATAGTCATAACATCATTCATGGCTGAATATGGGAACACTATTTCATAATACTCCTGTATTATATGATCAATGGTCTCTGCATTTTCCAGAGCAGATTTAGCAGCAGATTTATACGCATTTGCCAGTCCGCTTACACCCAGGTGTGTCCCACCGAAATACCTTGATACAATAATCAGGATGTTTGTCAGTTTGTATGATCTTATTTGTCCAAGGATAGGCCTTCCTCCGGTTCCTGAAGGCTCACCATTATCATTAATCCTCCATTTATCACTCTTACTTCCAAGTATATATGCATAGCAGTGGTGTCTTGCACTATGATGTGATTTTCTGGTTTTTTCGATTATTGATTTGATTTCGTCTTCATTACTTACAGGATATACAAATGCTATAAACTTACTTCCTTTCTCTTTGTAAATCCCTTCTGAAACCGATTTAACTGTCTTATATGAATCCGTTACTTCCATTGTAATGAATAAGTTCAAATCAATAATACAATATTAACTAAATCTACTCGTCTAACCGATAGATAATATAAAAATTGGTATTTTTGCTTATTATGAATGTTTTACTTGACGAAAAAGACCTGCAGAAATTAATTGTCGTCGGAGACAGGATCCTTGTTAAACCAAAAACTCCTCAGTCGAAGACTAAAAGTGGGCTTTATCTGCCACCGGGAGTAAATGAGAATGAAAAAGTTCAGATAGGCTATGTTCTTAAAGTGGGGCCAGGGTATCCGATCCCAACTGTAAACGAAAGTGATGAACCATGGAAGAATAGTGCAGAAGAACCGAAGTATGTTCCTCTTCAGCCAAAAGAGGGCGACCAGGCTGTTTATCTGCAGAACAGTGCAATCGAAATTGAATTCAATAAAGAAAAATATATTGTCGTGCCTCAGTCTGCTATACTGCTCCTGCTAAGGGATGAAGGGTTTTTTGAATAAATTATTTATTATGGTAACAGATACTCTGAAAGGAATAAAGATACTTGTTGTGGAAGATGATTTATCCAGCCGTCTTTATCTGAATAAGATACTTGAGAGGGCAGGAGCAGATCTATTGAATGCCGGAGATGGTATGGAAGCAATCAGTATGGTTGAAAGTGACAATGATATCGATATTGTTCTAATGGATATTCAGCTTCCGGTAATGGACGGATATACTTCTGCAAAAAAGATAAGAGAGATCCGAAAAGATATTAAAATCATAGCTCAAACAGCTTATGGCATGTCTGATGATATGGAAACTATACTTGAATCAGGATTTGATGATTTTATTCTAAAACCTATATATGCCGATCAACTGGTAGATAAATTAGCCTCATTTACCTAGTAACCATTGTGTCCGCCGAATCCGCCAGTAGGCGGAGAAGGCGGAGCAACCAGTAACAAGATTCATTCTTTATACACTGCAATATCACTGAATTCATTCATGAATTCCTCTATTTCTGCTTCCCATCGTTCCAATTCATTTTTTACAGGTACACGATTGAGGAGGGATGTTCTCATAACAGAATCTCCAGATAGAATATCAAATGGCATAAGTTTATATTCATATTCATAGGGCGGCATATTGAATTCAAACTTATCAGGGAACAATTCTAGTAATTTATCAAATATTTCCAACACAACAGCTACTGGACGATAAGCTGATATATCAGTAACATGTATTTGCAGACCATTACATAATTCACCGTTGTATTTGTTAAATGTGGGAATAAAATTGTGTGTCCTGAAAGCACACCCCTGGATAGAATGTTGATCAAGATTCTTTTTTAGTTTTTCAGCATCAATAAAGGGTGCCCCAAACAACTCGAATGGGATAGTCGTACCTCTTCCTTCAGAAATATTTACAGTTTCAATAAGAACCATTCCCGGATAAACAGTTGCTGTCTTTAGTGTTGGCATATTGGGTGAGGGTAAAACCCAGGGAAGTCCTGTCTCATCATACATAGAGTATCTTTTCCAGCCCTTCATCCATATAACCTTAAGCTTGCAGCGTGGATAGTACCTCTCTTTCAGCCATATTGCCATTTCACCTATTGTCATCCTGTGACATAATGGAATAGAAGCTCCACCAACAAATGTGAAAAATTCTTCTTTCAGAACAGGTCCGTCAAAAGGAAGCTTACCAACAGGATTGGGACGATCGAGTACCCATACAGGAATACCTGCCTCACAACATGCCTCCATACATAGTTTTACTGTCCAGATATATGTATAAAGCCTGGTACCAATATCTTGTAAATCAACAAGTAAGAGATCAATATCTTCCAGCATCCATAATTCCGGTTTGCGATTTTTCCCATAAAGACTATAAACAGGAATGTCAAATACCGGATGAATGGCCCCTTCCCATTCAATCATATTATCCTGTGTTTGTCCGAAAAGCCCGTGCTGGGGACCAAAAATCGCTGATAATGTACACTCTTCATGGTGGAAAAGGAAATCTGTTATATGTAAAAAGTCACTTGTAATGCTTGAGGCATGACATAAAACACCTATTTTTTTTCCTTTTAATTGTGCGGGGAACTTATTCCTTATTATTTCAAGTCCGGTTTGAACCATTTGGTTTGAGGAGTGTCTTAGATATATAAATGAGTGTCAGAAATGATTAATAAAGGCGAGATTCCTCGCTGCCGCTCGGAATGACAAGCAATTAATAAGGTGAATGGGAGGAAGTGAGGAATCTCATCTTAACGGTTGATATTATATAAGTTTATATTAATCATTCTTGATACTTATGTATATAAAAATAACAAAATAAGACAATATATATGATTCTATTATGAAATCATTCATTATCCATGCGAGCTGTATAAAGAAAAAGTAAAATTATAGTTACAAAATACTCTTTAATAAAGATTCTTTCTAAGTTTATAATCTAAAAATAAAAGATATGAGGAACAAATTCATCTGGTTATTTCTTGGAATTATTGTTTTTCTGACAGCATGTAATGCACCTGAAACAAAAGAAATATCAATTCTCGAAACTACAGATCTGCATGGTGTGATACTTCCATGGGATTTTATTGAAAAAAGGGAACTGGATGCCAGTCTTGCGGGGACAGCAGGATATGTGAAGGAACTGAGAAATTTAAAAGATGCCGTTTTCCTGCTTGACAACGGAGATAATCTACAGGGACAACCTGTTGTTTACTATTATAATTTTATTGTGACATCAT
>CAZTXH010000237.1:3329-4199 GCA_964617415.1 uncultured Rikenellaceae bacterium
AAGCAATGAACTGGATGGATTATGATGCCTGTACAGTAGGGAATCATGACATTGAGGCTGGCCATTCAGTTTATGACAGGTTGGTTGATGAGTTTGAATTTCCACTGTTGGCAGCAAATGCTGTTGATATTGAAACTGGGGAACCTTATTTCAAGCCATATACTATAATCGAAAAAAAGAATATAAAGGTTGCTGTCCTGGGGATGGTAACACCCTCTGTTCCAACCTGGTTACCTGAAGAACTCTATTCCGGTATCGAATTCAGGGATATGGTTGAAACTGCAGAACTCTGGATGCCAGAAATCAGGAATAAAAAACCAGATATTATCGTTGGTATGTTTCATTCCGGATGGAATACAGAAAATGAAAATTATAAATCGGATGATTCATTGAATGAAGATGGTACTTCTGCTGTTGCATGGAAAGTACCGGGATTCGATATTATTTTTTGTGGTCATGATCACAGACCTGCAAATGAAAAGTTTGTAAATTCAAAAGGCGATACAATTCTCATTTTAAATGGTGGAAGCAGATCAGAGTTTATAGCACAGGCTGATATAACACTTACTTCAAAAAGATTCTTACATAAAACGGTGAAAAAAATATCAGGTGAACTTATCAGGGTTGATCAATATGACCCGGATCCTGATTTTATGTCAAAATTTGAAAAACGTGAAAAAATAGTTAAAGAGTATGTCAGCAGAGAAATAGGATATATGCCTCAGACTATTACATCCCGTGATTCATATTTCGGATCATCAGCTTTTACAGATATGATCCATTCAATACAATTGGATATCACCGGCGCAGATCTCTCCTTTGCAGCACCACTGTCATTTGATGTTACTATTCCCAAGGGCCCTGTTACCG
>CAZTXH010000238.1:0-4159 GCA_964617415.1 uncultured Rikenellaceae bacterium
ATCCTCGACAAGGTGAAAAAGATAGATACTGTTAATGAAGAGGTAGGGATAAGGGCATTCGTGTGGGACGTTATTAAAACAGTCTGATAAGGCCATAAATTTTTTCCATACCCCTTTTCAAAAAAAATTGTTTAGCATCTAAACAATTCTAAAGAGGCTGCCACAAAGCAGCCTCTTCTTATTTTATATGCACCTGATATTAGTTTCATAAATAACATTTAAAATATTAATATAATACCCCTGTTGAAATAGGTGGTGGAAGATAAAAAGAGTATAAATAATGTGATTAACCCTATTATAAATGGGGTTATAAATAATAAAATATATAAAAATAGATATATAACCCTGTAAAAAGTGGGGTATATTAATAAATGTTTTATTTTTATCGCGATTTTTAGTATTAACATATAAAAACTTTAATTATGAAAAGACCAGTTTTTATTATTGCCGTAGTAATGACAGTGGTATTATCAATCTTTGTAGTAGTACCTGTACAGGCACAGGAAGAAGAATCAGCATCAAAATTCAGTGTTGGAGCAGAAATTTATTCTAGTTATGTGTGGAGGGGAACAAAATTTGGAACAGGCCCTTCAGTACAACCGGCAGTACAATTTCAATCGAAAGGTCTTAACATAGGTGTATGGGGTGCATTTGATGCAGCTGGTTATACCGAAGCAGATCCCTATATATCATATTCATTTCCCTTTGGTCTTAGTCTGGGTATTACAGACTATTATTACCCGGGGCTGGAACTATTTGATTTTTCACAGGCTACAGGTAGTCATGCCCTTGAAATAAATACAGGATACGGGATCGGAGGTTTTTCCCTAAGCGCCAATTATATAATCAATGAAGCCGGCGGAGCTGAATCATCAGGAGGTGATATGTATTTTGAGGTAGGATATGACTTCGAAAATCTGAGTTTGTTTGTTGGAGGAGGTAATGGCTGGCATACATCGGACGGGGAATTTAATATTTGTAATGTAGGCATTGGTACGTCAAAAGTCATCCAGGTTACAGATAAATTCTCTATTCCTGTAACCGGACAAATCATTGTGAATCCCGACAAAGAGCAATTGTATGTAGTAGCGGGATTCTCTTTTTAAGAGTTTATTGAAAACCACTTAAATTAATAAGGTAAATCATGAAAAAAGTTGAAGCAATAATCAAGAGAACCAAGTTTGATGAAGACAGCCTGGACCGGAGATAAAGGTGACGGGAGAATTTTTTCATGGAAATAGAGGAAGCATACAGAATTCGGATTGGAGAAAAGGGGTGATTTCTCTTAATAGCATTTGTTTCAGGTCATAAGCTGCTCATGTGATACCGGCAGTATCGATCTATTCTTCCTCTTCCTCCTCACTATATGTTTTAATTACAGCTTCCTGTACCTCACCAGGTACCTGGACATATTCAGCAAATTTCATTGAATAGAAAGCTCGTCCACCTGTAAGTGAGCTGAGGGCGGTTGAGTATTTGTTCATTTCGGCAAGAGGAACCCTGGCTTTGATAATCTCGAATCTCTTTTCACTTGACATTCCCAGTACCATGCCACGACGACCCTGAAGGTCACTGATAACATCACCCATACGATCGGAAGGAACCATGATCTCTACATCAAATACAGGTTCTAGTATCTTTGGATTTGCGTTCTTAAATGCGATACTGAAAGCATTTCTGCCTGCAAGACGGAATGATATCTCATTTGAATCAACCGGGTGCATTTTACCATCATAAACATATACCCTTATATCACGGGCATAGGATCCGGTTAAGGGGCCTACTTCCATTTTTTCCATGATACCCTTGAGTATAGCCGGCATAAAACGTGCATCAATTGATCCTCCTACTATACAGTTAACATACACAAGCTTTCCACCCCATGCAAGATTTATCTCTTCAGTATCTCTGATTGACAATTTAATCTCTTTTCCGCCTATCTTCTGCATGGTCAGCGGAGAGGATCCCTCTTTATAAGGTTCAATTATCATATATACTTCTCCAAACTGTCCTGCCCCTCCCGATTGTTTTTTATGGCGATAATCTGCCTGGGCAGCTTTGGTTATTGTCTCACGGTATGGAATCTTGGGCGGATTGAAATTTGTTGGGATTTTGAAGATATTATCAAGATGCCATTTCATAATATTCAAGTGGTGTTCTCCTTGTCCGTGTACTATTATTTGCTTCAATTCTTTTGAATATTCAACCAGGATTGTCGGGTCTTCAAGATGTATCTTATTCAGTGCCTCACCAAGCTTTTCATCATCACCTTCATTCACAGTCTTTATAGCTGTACGGAATTTAGGTTCCGGAAATTCTATTTCATTCAATTTCCAGTTATTTCCCGGAGCATTCAGAGTGTGCCCCATACTTGTGTTTTTAAGTTTTACGAATGCACCGATATCACCAGTATGTAATTCCTGTACTCTTGTCCTGTGTTTTCCGGCACATATAAAAAGCTGTGATATCTTTTCTTTTGTGCCGTTGTTGCTATTTATAATATCAATATTTTCAGTAAGTCTACCGGAAAATATCCTGAAAAAGTTAATTTCTCCGATGTGTTCCTCAATTGAAGTTTTAAAGACAAATGCTGAAACCGGACCGTTAAGATTTGGTTTTACCTCTTCACCTTTGGTATTCTTTGGAGCAGGCATATCAGTTATGGATGGTGCTTCGTTTATGATAAATTCTAATAGCCGGTCAACACCAATATTATTTTTGGCCGAAATACAGAATACAGGGAATATACCCCGGGTAACAATACCTTTGGCAATTCCTTTTCTTATCTCCTCTTCTGTAAGAGTGTCATTTTCAAAAAAGAGTTCCATGAGTGCTTCATCACTTTCAGCTGCTTTCTCTATCAGGGCATTGTGAAGTTCTGAGGCTTTGTCCTTATGCTCATCAGGTATATCACTGACTTTGGGAGTTCCACCATCATTTGGATACTGAAGCATTTTCATTTTAAGGACATCAATTACAGAGTTGAAGTTAATGCCCTCATTAACAGGAAATTGAATAAGGGTAACTCCATTTCCAAACCAATCCTTCATCATTTCATATGACTTGTCAAAATTGGTTTTCTCGTGATCCAGCCCGTTTACAACAAGTATTAGTGGTTTATTCTCTTTCTCTGTATGACGAAAATGTATTTCAGTACCCACTTCGACGCCATTTTGAACGTTTATTACCATTACAGCCGAGTCAACAGCATAAAGGGAAGAAATGACACCTCCACTGAAATCATCCAAACCGGGTGTATCAAGGATATTTATTTTCTTGTTTTGATATTCTGTATAAAGAACGGTCGAATATATTGAGTTTCCGTTATCATGTTCAATCGGGCGATAATCGGAAACTGTATTTTTCCCATCTATTGTTCCTCTTCTTTCTATAACACCTCCATTAAAGAGCATGGCTTCTGCGAGTGTTGTTTTTCCTGATTCTGAATTTCCCAGCAAAGCAATGTTCTTTATCTGGTCAATCTGGTAAGTTTTCATAACGATCTGATTATAATTATTATATTATGTTGTGATTTTACCGGCTTAAAGCGCACAAAAATAATAATTTTTAAAAACAGTTCCAGAGAGATAGCATATTAAAATTTTTTTTCTTTTCTTTGCACCAGTTTTTTGAAACTCAGGAGTACCGGTTTTTCTTTCGGATGTAAGTTTACAAAACCTTTTCTTCGGGAAAAGTCGGGAAGTAACCTGTTTATAACTTACGATAAAAGTTAGTTTCAGAATATAATTTTAGCCTGATTTACTGTGGTTTCAGGCATTAATAGACTGCGGAAATTATTGGTTTGGAAATTTTTTTTTGCTTGTGAATAGAAAAATAAATTATATAGATACCATTGCAGACCATTTTTTGGGTCAAAAAGTAATAATAAAATAACTGGAAATATGCCGACAATTCAGCAATTAGTCAGAAAAGGCAGGAAGAGACTGGTAGATAAGAGCAAAGCTCCTGCCCTGGATTCATGTCCTCAGAGAAGAGGAGTATGTGTTCGTGTTTATACCACAACACCGAAGAAACCCAATTCTGCTATGAGGAAAGTAGCCAGGGTAAGGCTTACAAACCAGAAAGAGGTGAACGCCTATATACCGGGTGAAGGTCATAATCTTCAGGAGCACTCTATTGTACTTATCAGGGGTGGCAG
>CAZTXH010000239.1:0-4152 GCA_964617415.1 uncultured Rikenellaceae bacterium
AAAGCCGAAGCTCTGTGGCGTTTAGGTAATGAAACCGATGCTCTTCCTCTGGTGAACCAGATAAGAAACAGAGCCGGTCTGACTGATCTGACCTCACTGGATGGTCCTTTAAGCTTCAACCTTGAAGGAGGTACTGTTGACGGAGGAGAATTATTAAATGAAATGGGTAGGGAAATGTTCGCAGAACATAACAGACGACAGGACCTTATTCGCTGGGGATTTTGGGACGATAATGCCGAATGGGCATTGCCGTATAATAATCCGGGCGATGTGCTTAAATCTGACCCATACCTGACACTCTTCCCGATAAACAGATCCAAACTCGACGCTAATCCAAACCTGGATCAGAATCCGGGTTACTCAGAATAATATCTGAATAGAGTATTTTCTGGAGAGCAAGCATCAATTATTTTTGCTTGCTCTTTTTCTATGTGATAATTCTTTTTATATTATATGGTTTGCCTTTTAAAAAACAGAAGATATTTCAACATATCGGGATTCCTGATATGCATAATATTATGGTCATGCAGTACGGGAAATTCAGATCGGACAAACCATACTTTATTCACACTTCTTGATAACAAACAAACCGGAATTGATTTTATTAACAGTGTAGAATATACCGAAGAATTTAATACATACACATACCGGAATTTTTATAATGGCGTAGGTATAGGTGATATTAATAATGACAATCTGCCCGATATTTACTTTTGCAGTAATCAAACAGGAAATAAGCTTTATTTAAACACCGGTGAATTCATATTCGTCGATATAACAAAAGACGCAGGTGTCTCATGCTCCGGGTCATGGTCCACCGGAGTAACATTAGCGGATATTAATGGAGATGGCTGGCTTGATATATATGTATGTAAATCAGGACCTTTAAATTGTCCTAATCGTCAGAATGAATTATTTATAAATAACCACAACCTGACTTTTACCGAAAAAGCTGCCGAATATGGTCTTGGAATACTCGGATTATCAAATCATGCCGCATTTTTCGATTTTGACAGAGATGGAGATCTTGATTGTTATCTCCTGAATAATTCGTTTCAATCAGTCACCACATATGATATTCGGCCGGGACAACGGGAGATCCGCGATAGTCTTGGAGCCAATATGTTATTGATAAATGACAACGGATTTTTTGTCGATACCAGTGAAGAGGCAGGAATATATGGTAGTAAAATCGGATTCGGACTTGGTGTAAGCATCGGAGATGTCAATCGTGACGGATGGCCTGATATTTACGTGGCTAATGATTTTTTTGAACGCGACTACCTATATATAAATAATAAGGATAATACATTTACCGAAACACTCGTAAATGCAATGGGTGAAATAAGCCTTGGAGCAATGGGTGCCGATATGGCTGATATGAACAATGATACTTATCCTGAAATATTTGTCACTGAAATGACCCCCCAGGGTAATGAACGGCTGAAAACTAAGGCTCTTTTCGAATCATGGGAAATATATCAGGAAAAGGTCAGGAAAGGATTCCATCACCAGTTTGCCAGAAATGTCCTCCAACTCAATAATAAAGACGGATCATTCAGCGAAATAGGAAGGTTTGCCGGGGTCAGTTCGACAGACTGGAGCTGGGGTGCTCTGATTATGGATCTCGACAATGACGGATGGAACGATATATTTGTAGCCAACGGCATTTATAAAGATCTTCTTGATCGGGATTTTCTTGATATCTATTCCAATCCGTCAATTATGAGATCAATAATTAAAACAGAAGAGGAAAAGGCTATCATGAAAATAATTGAAATGATTCCATCGGTAAAAATTCCCAATTACACATTCAGAAATAACGGAGATCTCACCTTTACCAACAAATCAGCTGAGTGGGGGCTTAACACACCTTCATTTTCAAATGGAGCTGCTTACGGAGATCTTGACAACGATGGAGATCTTGACCTTGTAGTAAACAACCTGAATATGGCTCCCTTTATATACAAAAATGAATCCGATATGAGGCCTGATGCTAATTTTCTTACTGTTATGCTTAAGGGAACCGGGAAGAACAGGTATGCTACAGGGACCGGAATTACTCTCTATTACGATGAAAAAATAAATTACCGGGAACTTTATCCTGCCCGGGGCTTTTTTTCAAATGTGGATAACAGACTACATTTCGGACTGGATAATTCCGGAATAATAGATTCATTGATTGTAGCCTGGCCAGACGGTAATTATTCTGCCCTGTATAACTTAGCTGCAAATCAGTTTATTGAATTAAATCAGGAAGATAGTAAAAAGAAATCTGAAAATATTTCCGGAAAAAGTATCAGGACAATATTTCAAAAAGAAGATAATAACAGAGGACTTGATTATCATCATACTGAAAACGAATTTAATGATTTTAACCGTGAAAGACTGATTTTTCAAATGCTTTCAAATTATGGGCCGCATACTGATGTCGGTGATGTAAACGGGGATCATCTGGATGATATCTATATATGTGGTGCAAAAGACTCTCCGGGAACATTGTATATTCAGGACCGGCAGGGAAGGTTCAGAAAGTCAAACATGAATCTGTTTGAGGCTGATAAAGTATCAGAAGACAGTGATTGTGCATTTTTTGATACCGACAACGATGATGACCTTGATCTATACATTGCCAGCGGAGGGAATGAGTTGCCCTCCAGTTCATCTGCCCTTGCTGACAGGCTTTATTTAAATGACGGTCATGGTAACTTCACAAAATCACAACAGGTGTTGCCGGCTAATAAGTATGAAAGCACTTCGTGTGTCAAACCTGCCGATTTTGACAATGACGGAGATATCGATATTTTTGTGGGAATAAGATTGATACCATTTGCTTATGGTGTCCCGACCGATAGTTACCTGCTTGAAAATGATGGTAATGGACATTTTACTAATGTAACTTCAAAACTTGCGCCGGATCTCTCAAAAATAGGAATGATTACCGATATGGTGTGGGCTGATATAGATAATGATAGTGACAAGGATATGGTAATTGTCGGCGATTGGATGCCTGTTAGAATATTTATAAATAATGCAGGTGTGTTTTCTGAAGCATCTGTACAATACGGGCTGTCCGATACAGAAGGGTGGTGGCACAGAATAGTTGCTTCGGATCTCAATAATGACGGCCTTGTCGATTTCATTCTTGGTAACCATGGTCTGAATTCCTTTTTTAAAACTACTGTGGACAAACCCGTGAATATGTACGTAAATGATTTTGATCTAAATGGCAGCATAGAACAGATAATTACCTCATTTAACGGTGATACGGCTTTCCCCGTAACAAAAAAAGGAGATATGGTAAAACAAATCCCTTCTCTTGGAAGAAAATACAAAAAATTCGATGATTATAAAAACCAGAGAATTGAGGATATTTTTCCCGGGGAAATAATAGCACGGTCAATTAAACTAAAGACAGTTACTATGAAAAGCTGCATCTTATTGAATCGGGATGGCAAATCATTTGAACTTATACCTCTTCCTTCAATGGCTCAATTCTCCCCCGTATTTGCAATTTGTACCGACGATTTTGATCATGATGGTATAATTGATATTGTCCTTGGCGGAAACCAGTACAGGGCAAAACCGGAAACCGGTATATATAATGCAAGTTACGGATTATTCTTAAAGGGTAATCCCAACGGTGATTTTCAGCCTGTATTATCTCTGTCTTCCGGCTTGTTTTCTAAAGGTGAAATGAGAGATATGGATTTATTAAATATTAACGGAAATCCTTACTTAATTATAGCGAGAAATAACAATAAACTAATGTTATTTAAATATTAATATAATTTTCTAATAATGAAAAACTTTATTTACGGGATCATCGTGTTATCTGTATTATTAATATCAGGATGTACTCCAAAAAGCAGATATGACAGATTATTGAAACGGGAACTTCAAAGTAACATAAGAAACGATTCATTGTTCCTCGGTTTGTATTTTGGAATGCCCGAAAAAGAATTCTATACACACTGCTGGAAACTGAACAAAAAGGGACTGATAATACAGGGAGAATTCAATACTACCGTAAGGTATGAAATAAAGGATGAAATGAAATATCCGGTTTCCATGGATTTTTACCCGCTTTTTAACGAAGGTAAAATTTTTGAGATGCCCGTACGATTTTATTACCGTGGATGGGCGCCCTGG
>CAZTXH010000240.1:0-4130 GCA_964617415.1 uncultured Rikenellaceae bacterium
GGTTGGACGCTGATTCAGGAATCAGGTATGATAGTGGATACTCCTTAGAAGATTGGAATCATATTTCAGATTTAGGAAGGCGCAGGTTTTCGAACCAGGTCATCAGTTTTTGAAGAAGATTGAAATAGAGTGCCAAGTAAAGCAGAATTCCTACCAGCCATATCATTATAATATTAAACCAATAGGTATCAATCTCGATATTCCCTAAGAACTTATAAGGAGCATAAAAATGTGCGCGCCCATATTTTGAGGTTGCTTTCATATAACCCGGCTCAAATTTCTGTATATATTTTTTGGGTGTTTCCAATATTTTATCCCGATTTACTATATCCAGCACCAGTGTTCTTAACTCTTCATTCTCATAATCTTCCCTGAGAGCTATATAAGTCTCCGTTCCCAGATCATTCTCCATAGAATTAATTATCCGTTCTGTCACAGATGTTGCAAGTTTATCTTTATTCTTAAAATAGTCTTTTAATGAATCAAGATACTCTGCAGTTGATTCTTCCACCTCAGTATTAAAACCGGATGGATTTAATGAATCTTTCCATTCTCCGTATTTAATATCCGACAATACGGAAAGATGATCAATATGGTAATTCAGCCTTGCGAAACATTCATTTGTAATATCGCGATAATCAGCACTGTCATTATAGTTACTGCATATCCAGAGATCCCATTTCAACTTGTCGTTCAGAAGGAATGTAGCGTAATAATAGTTTTGGCTTGCCTCCATATTACTTGTAAAGACAGGCTTTTCATAAGCATTATTTCTGAACTGATCGACAGCGAGTGCTTCGAACGACCAGCGGGCAGTCATCAGATCACCGATAACAGGGGTATATTCTCTTGTTGTTTTGTTCCCTAAATGAAGCTTATCGAATTTAACCATTACACCGCTCAACAACATATTGGGAATAATGATAAAAGGGATCAATATATAGATCGTAACCACCGAATGAAATGCCGATGAGAGATTAAGTCCCAGCAGATTTGCCGAACATGAGGTTGTAAAAAGGACAAGCCAGAAGCCGAGTGTCATTCCTCTTATTTCAAGGACCAGATTGCCAATTAAAACAAATGATAATGTCTGTATTGCAGAAACCAGGAATAGTATCATTATTTTCGAGTTAAGGTAGCTGAACCAGCTAAGGTTCAGAAATGATTCCCTTTTAAGGATTTTCCTGTCTTTTACTATTTCGTTGGAACTGACCAGCAATCCGAAAAAGAGTGATGTAAGTACACACATGAACAGAAATGGAAAAATGTTATCATTGGCACTAAAAATGTATACTCCGCTGGTATACCTGGTAAAGAAAGCAAGTAGCAAGGCAAGTAATGGTGGACATAGCAAGCTAATTATTATATATTGTTTATCGGCAATTTTTGACAGGAAATCACGGATAAAAAATATTACCGACTGCTTAATGAGCCCTGGAATACTGTAACTGTTTTCAGGTAAAACTGCCTTTTCATGTGTTTTGCCAGCTTCATCAGAGAAGGTCTCTTTATACCTTTTGGCCCATTCCAGGGGGGTGACTTTTCTTGTACGTGTTGCCTTACCATGTTCATCAACAACCTTTGCTTCAATTATCTGCAGTATCTGGTCAGTATCAATATTCCCGCATTTAACACACTGATCCTCTTCAGCATTTGCATGTTTACTTATGGTTTTAAAATAGACAATTGCCTCATTGGGATTTCCGAAATATACAGGATAGCCTCCCCTGTCAATTATCATCACCTTATCAAACATCTTGTATATCTCGGATCCTGGCTGATGAATATTGATTATTACAAGTTTCCCCTTATATGTCTGTTCTTTCAGCAGGTTCATCACTGCTTCAGAATCAAAAGAGGATAGCCCTGATGTCGGTTCATCAACAAAGAGGATTGTAGGTTCCCTGAGAAGCTCAAGGGCAATATTCACTCTTTTCCTCTGGCCTCCGCTGATTACCTTTTTGAGAGGATTTCCTACCTTAAGATCCTTCACATCCTCAAGATCAAAATCAGCAAGTATCTTATTTACTGTCTCAACCTGTTTATCTTCAGGAAGATTATTAAGGCACATCTTTGCATTATAATATATATTCTGATAGACCGTCAATTCTTCAATCAGAAGATCATCCTGAGGAACGAATCCGATCACCCCTGTAAGGATTTTTTCCTCATCCTCATTATAAAGATCATAACCGTTTACCAGGACTTTACCTTCCTGAGGTTTTAATGTTCCGTTTAAAATACTGAGGGTTGTTGATTTACCCACCCCGCTTCCTCCAAGTATACCTACCAGTTCTCCCGATTCACCATGAAAATTGAGGTGATGTATGCCATTTTCGCTGTTGCGGAATTTAAATGTTACATTATCAGCATCAAGAGAGATCTTTGATTTAAATGTCGCTCCGGAAATCCGGCTGCTTACCGTAGAATAATAAATTGTCTTGATACCCGACCCACGTATGGTTGAACCCCGGTCAAAAATATAGGTCTGTTCCTTGAAGATTTTCTGTCCGTTAAGGTAAAGGTCTTCGTCACCGGTGTATCTGAGAATATAAGTATTTGTACTTGGTATATGAAAGAATATAATAAGCCCCTCCAGATTTTCATCGGTAATATGTTTTACCTCTTTTAATCCGATACTCTTTTTATTATCCATGATCAGAAGCCTGTGCTTAACTTTTATATCATGGTAATCGTTAATTATCAGACTTTTAATATCATAAAATTCATGTGCTGGAATATTAAATGCATCAGAAACAGTTTGCAGGAAATCGAGTACATTCTCTGTTATTTCTTCTCCAAGTGATATGAAGTCCAGAAGCTGTATAAGCACATATATTTTTTGATCCTGATGTAGTTCCTCATTTATCTGTTCGCAAATTGCGAGTATCCGCATTGCGTTAAGCGAAACACGTTTTCTGTCTTTAATACTTCCTTTTATTATGCTTCCCGATTTGTAAACACCAAGATACTCATCGAACAACTTCATATATTTTAATATCAGTTCATTATTAAGATGCCGTTCAAGAAATATCCTGACAATATCCCTCTCTCTGCTTGTGATGACTGTTTCATCATGAATGTCTGCTATTAACGCGAAGAGCCGGACCAGTGCATCAAGTATTGTTTCACTCATACTGATAATAATTTTCTAATCACAAAATAAATATATTGATCTGTGAAACCATTTTTACTATAAAGGTTTATCTTTGTTTAAACTATATCAAGTTAGAAAATAATTGTTACAGAGAAAAATTTTTCTGGATTACACGGGTCCTGTTGATCAGAAAGTCATTGATCATCTGCTGAAGAACCTTAAGAGTACAAAAGAGTATACTGATCTGAACAAGACCTCAGGTAAAAGAGTTTATGCCATTCTTGTTGAATGTCTTGAAAACATTTCAAAACATACCCTTCCGGGTAATCAATTCAGACAGCCATTCATCAGGCTTGAGGACCAAGATGACATAATAGTCATTAATGCCGGAAATCCAATCGTGCAGGAAAAGAAAGATGTGATTGTCAGAAGGCTGGATAAGGTTAACAGTATGGACAAAGACGAATTACAGCTTCTTCATGAAAAAATACTGAACAAAGAGACCCGAATTAATGATAACGGTGCTGGTGCTGGCCTTGGATTCATCTTCATGAAGTTAAAATCGAGAAATAAAATTGGTTATTCATTCACTGAGATTAACAGTGATAAGTTCTTTTTTGAAATAAAAATATTTGTTAATAAATATATCATGAGAAAGTTAATTATTGATCCAACTAGTAATTCACCCAGAGTGATTTTGGATCCGGAAAACAAAAGGTTTGAGATTTCCGGTGAATCGCGCCCCCCCGATGTAGCATCCTTCTACCTTGAAATACTGAAGTGGTTTGATGATTACACTCTGTATCTTAACAAAACCCAGGAGACTAAAGAGCCGGTTATTTTTAACTTCGACTTTGAGTATTTTAATTCATCATCTGCAAAATATATACTTGATTTTTGCAAACAGATCGGTGATGTCAGATCCAAAGGGATGAATCTTGGAATTAAATGGCACTATGATAAAGATGATATTGATATGATGCAGGTCGGACAGGAGATGTCGAAGATTGCAAAATTTCCCTTTGAATTTGCA
>CAZTXH010000241.1:0-4112 GCA_964617415.1 uncultured Rikenellaceae bacterium
ATACCTTCGATCATTTCAACAAGAGTAGTCTTACCGGCTCCGTTAGGTCCCAGAAGGGCAACAAACTGACCTTTCGGGATATTCATACTTATACCTTTTACAGCCTGGACTGTTTTAAATGATTTCCAGACTTCCTTGACTTCTATGATATTTTGTACAGGCATGATTTAATAAACTGCCGAATATAAGAAATGTTTTATAAAGAGGCACAACGGTATATAGGTGTATTATCTTTGAATTATATTACAGACTTTTCTAACTTTATCACCATGAATACAAAGCAAAAATACCTGGCCATTCAGTTATTAATTACAGTTTTCACTATCATGACCTGTTATTCTTTCAGTCAGGCATACGATAGTGGTAATGATTCTGTTCCTGAGACCGGTTTTACCTGGCCGGAAAGGAAAAAAATGGCAATGAGCCTGACCTTTGATGATGCTCGTCTTTCCCAGCCCGATAACGGCATCCCTCTTCTTGATGATTACAGGGTAAAAGCTACATTTTATATCTCTCCGGGAAGTATGATGAAAAGGATTGACGAGTGGAAGATGGCAGTTAATAATGGACATGAGATAGGGAATCATTCGGTATTACATCCCTGCTCGGGTAACTTCAACTGGTCAAGGAATAAAGCACTGGAAGATTATACACTTGAAAGGATGATGTTTGAATTGGATTCGGCAAACTGGCTTATAAAGGAATTGCTTGGTGTTGATCCTGTATCATTTGCATATCCTTGTGGACAAACTTTCGTCGGAAGAGGAATAAATACACGGAGTTATGTGCCACTTATAGCAGTGATGTTTGAAAGTGGTCGGGGCTGGCTTAATGAAGCACCTAACGATCCCGGATATTGTGACCTTGCACAACTGAATGCATCTGAATTGGATGGAAAGTCATTTGAACAGGTGCTGAAACTTATCGAGACAGCAAAATCAAATGGGTACTGGCTCATCCTGGCCGGACATGAAATGAATGTAGAAGGAAACCAAACCTCTCAGTTAAAGACTATTGAAGCGATATGTAAATATGCTAACGATACTGCTAATGGCATCTGGATTGACAATGTTCACAACATAGCATCTTATATAAGACAGAAACGCAAGTAATCATTTTTTCTCTATCCTTGCAGCCCAGCCTCCACCGGTTGAAAGTTTAATCTGTATTTTATCGGAAGCTGAGACATTTATCTCTTCCCGGATATAGTCAGTGGCATCACGGTCGGCATTTATTCCATCCTTGAAAATTACAGCCTTCCATTCTCCCTCACCAAGGAATGAGAAATCGATAGTAAGTTCCCGTTGTTTCCAGTTGGTCATTACTCCCACATACCATGTTTCACCCTTTCTCCTCGCAATAGCCACATATTCTGCAACTTCCCCGTTAAGGGGGACTGTTTCATCAAAAACAGTTGGTACTTTCGTAATAAAATCAGTACTCTCCTGTTCTTTCATATATGCAGTGGCATTGTCGGAAAGCATCTGAAAAGGCACTTCGAAAATGACATACATGGCAAGCTGATGGCAGCGTGTACCCTGGCTCATGGGATTTGAATTTATCGGTCTGAAATTCCTCCTGTTTGAGTTCCTCATGGCTCCGGGTGTATAATCCATCGGACCAGCCATCATGCGCAAATATGGAATAGTGACATCGTAACGTGGCACATTCTCAATAGCCCATTTGACATTTTCCATTCCTTTAACACCCTCATATCCGACCACATTGGGATAGGTACGCTGTAAACCTGTTGGTTTATATATTCCATGGTAATCCACTATGAGATGATGCTCTGCAGCTTTCCTTGCTATGTTGTAAGTTGAGGTAACTGCAACCTGGTCATCACGATCTATAAAATCGATCTTAAGACCTTTGACTCCCATCTCCTCAAAAAGGGGGAAAACTTCATCCATCTGCTGCAGGATCTCATACCATGATGCCCATAATACAACACCTACACCCTTCTTTTTCCCGTGGTCAATTATTTCCTTAAGGTTAACAGCCGGAATGGTCTTTGAAAGATCATTTGGCATTGACCATCCTGCATCAATAATTATGTATTTTATATTATTTGCAGCAGCAAAATCAATGTTATACTTATATGTTGCCGTGTTGATGCCAGCCCTGAAATCGACATGTGAAAGATACATATCATTCCACCAGTCCCAGGCAACCTGTCCGGGCTCGATCCATGATATGTCATCGAGTCTCGGAGGTGAAGCCAGTTTCTGAATTATATCGACATTCAGCAGGTCTTTATCCTGTTCACTTATGACAATAGCTCTCCATGGGTAATTCCGGGTCCCGTTGGTTTTTGCTATATATTCAGCTCTTTTTGTAGGGATGTAATTTATTCCAACTCTTTTATATTCAAGCGGATATGGGGCGAAAACACCCTTAAAACCTTTTCTTGTCTGGTTTATGTCGAGGAACATACCGGGATAATCTTCCAGGTCAGCCTCAATAATTACCACCTTTTTATCATTTCCCAAATCAACCATCAGAGGGAGGAATGCAAGTGAGTCTTTTCTGAATTCCGATATCTTTTGTTCAGTATAGAGTGATTCAAACGAGCAGTTAAATATTTTGCCATCCCGGTAATCCCACATGTAAGGGATGAATGCTTTATGATCAGCAGTGAAGTTGAAGTTTGCCTCTTCATTTTTTATTAGTAGTTCACCTTTCTTCTTTGTAAAAAAACGATAAGCCACAGCATCATCATAAACTCTGAATATCAACCCATAATTTCCCTTACAGGTCAAGGTAAGCTGATTGCAATGATCAGTTACAATTGCTTTTTTATAGTTTATTGCATTGAAAGAAGTGTTGATCTCTTCTGCTTTATGAGATCTTATTATTCCATTATCTCCCATTGTTGTGCCATCAATCAACTGTAAGGCAATAGCCGAAGGTTCAATAATCTGTTCACCTTTATATTGAACAGACCATTGTAGTTTAGTGCCGGCTTCTATTTTCAGACTGATATTATCATCCGGTGATTTAACTTCAAATGTCTTGTTTTTCTGAGCATTGAGCATAACTGGGCCCAGCAATACAATAATAATCAACAAGATAAAATGCTTTTTCATTTTTAGTAGAGTTTTATTTGATGTTCAAATTATAAATAAAATTTCAGATTACCACTTTTTAGAATTTTTTTCAGGATTTTAGTTTGGACTAAAGTACTAGGTATATATAGAGAGCTTTTTCTCCGTCAGCTACCTGCCCGTCCGGTCAGGCAGAAAGCTAACAGTAATTGAAATCCTCAACTCAACAATAACTTGGTTACTTAGGTTATTCTATTACCGTTGGCTTCAGCCAACGGTTAAGAGTCTTATATTAGAATCCTTGTCCATTGCGTCTGGACTACAAAAAACAGAATACCTTATTTGAATGATGAGATCAGAAATAAGGTTATCTATCACATCCGTGACAATGCTCAGAAAAAAGGTATATACATTGATCATATAAATGGATATTATCAACATCTGCATGCATTGATATCACTTGGTGGAAAACAGAATATTTCTGATATAATGAAATTGATAAAAGGAGAGAGTTCCTTCTGGATCAACAGAAACAGGTTAATTAGAATGAGGTTTGAATGGCAAGATGATTTTTATTCAGTGTCAATTGGAATGTCACAACTTAAAATATTAAGAGAATATATAAGAAATCAACCTGAGCATCATAAGAAAATCTCATTTGAAGATGAATTAGAAAAGATCATTCAGGAGTATAACTTGCAAAAAACATTGGACTGAAGTCCTGAGAAATATGGAGAACTCCCTTTCCGTCAACTGAAGCTGACGGCAATTGAAATATCCTCAACTCAATAATAACTTGTTAACTTAGGTTATTCTATTACCGTTGGCTTCAGCCAACGGTTAAGAGAACAACTCAGGAATAGGGCTTTAGCCCAATTATTTTTTTGGACTAAAGTCCTGGGTAATTGAAATATTTGATTAGCATATTATTCTTTCATAACTTTATCTTATATATAAAATGAATATGTTATTATTATGAGCAAGAATATAATTAGATTGTCTGGCCTGATTCTACTATGTATATTAATAAGTTCAGGGAGTTTTAGTCAGAATATCGGATTAGTT
>CAZTXH010000242.1:0-4098 GCA_964617415.1 uncultured Rikenellaceae bacterium
TCTTTTTAACTGATTTTGGTAATACATTGAAGAAATATTTTGGAGAGAAAGGACGATAAAGGTGGACACTTATTAGTCCTACTTTTTCTCCTTTGGCGCTCAGATAATCAATAACCTCTTTGATAGTATCAGTAACTGACCCCATTGCAACTATTACATTTTTAGCATCTTCAGGGCCATAATATGTAAATGGCTTATAATCCCTGCCTGTCAGCTTAGATATTTCAGCCATGTAAGAATTGACAATATCAGATATAGGTTCATAGAATCTGTTGATTGATTCTTTTGCCTGGAAGAATATGTCAGGATTTTGTGCTGTACCTCTTGTAACAGGATGTTCAGGATTAAGGGCATTGTCACGGAATTTTTTCAAAGAATCCCAGTCGACAAGTTTTTTCATATCCTCAATTTGCATCACTTCTATTTTCTGGACTTCGGCTGAGGAGCGGAATCCGTCGAAGAAATGAAGAAAGGGAATCCTGGATTTTATTGCTGACAGGTGTGCGACACCTGCAAGATCCATTATTTCCTGGACACTGCCGCTTGCCAGCAGAGCAAATCCTGTCGGACGAGTGGCATAGATATCGCTATGGTCTCCAAAAATAGAGAGTGCATGTGCAGCGATACTACGTGCGCTGACATGAAAGACAGCCGGAAGGAGTTCAGCAGCTATCTTATACATATTCGGAATCATAAGCAATAATCCCTGCGAGGCCGTAAATGTAGAGCATAGAGCCCCGGCCTGTAAAACACCGTGGACAGCACCAGATGCCCCACCTTCAGATTGCATTTCGACGACTTTAACTGTCTCACCGAAAATATTTTTTAGTCCGTTGGCTGACCATTCATCAATGAATTCAGCCATTGTTGATGATGGAGTGATAGGATATATGGCAGCAACTTCGCTGAACATATAGGCAACATGAGATGCAGCCTGATTACCGTCACATGTAATAAATTTCTTTGTACTCATATTGTTATATATATTTTAGATTTATTGTTATTTTTTTAACAGGTAGCAAATTTATAAAAAATCATGAATGATTATTCCCCATTCATTGAAATCAGGAACTCTTCATTTGATTCGACCTGCATGAGCCTGTCACGCAGAAATTCCATAGCTTCGATTGAGTTCATATCGGCAAGATAATTTCTCAGGATCCATATTTTCTGCATTATATTTTTATTCAGCAGAAGATCTTCACGGCGGGTACTGGAAGCAGGAATATCGATTGACGGATATATCCTTCTGTTGGAAAGTTTACGGTCGAGCTGAAGCTCCATATTACCTGTTCCCTTGAATTCCTCAAAGATCACATCGTCCATCTTGGATCCTGTTTCTGTAAGCGCTGTGGAAAGTATTGTAAGGGAACCTCCATCTTCAATATTACGGGCAGCACCAAAGAACCTTTTAGGTTTATGAAGTGCATTGGAGTCGACACCACCTGATAAGACTTTCCCTGAAGCAGGAGCTGTGGTATTAAATGCCCTGGCAAGCCTCGTAATTGAGTCGAGGAGAATAACAACATCATGGCCACATTCTACAAGTCTTTTTGCCTTTTCGAGTACAATGTTTGCGACCCTGCAATGACGTTCTGCAGGCTCATCAAATGTAGATGCAATAACTTCAGCTTTTACATTGCGAGCCATATCTGTTACCTCTTCAGGCCTTTCGTCAATAAGGAGTATCATAAGGTAAACATCAGGATGATATTTTGCTATGGCATTAGCTATTTCCTGTAGTAAAATGGTCTTACCGGTTTTTGGTTGTGCAACAATAAGACCCCGCTGTCCCTTACCTATAGGAGTGAACATATCGATAACCCTTACCGATAAGGTTCCCTCACTTGGTGTACACAAAGTGAACTTCTCATTTGGGAATAGTGGGGTGAGAAAATCAAAGGGAACCCTGTCCCTGATAAAATCCGGACTTCTTCCATTGATTTCACCCACTTTTATCAAAGGAAAATATTTTTCGCCTTCCTTAGGAGGACGTATTGTCCCTTTTATGGTATCTCCGGTTTTAAGCCCAAACAGCTTAATCTGTGATTGTGATATATAAATATCATCAGGTGAATTCAGGTAATTATAATCAGCCGATCTTAAAAATCCATACCCGTCAGGCATTATCTCAAGAACACCGGTGTTATATATGATACCTTCAAATTCATAAGGTTTTTCTATGATTTTTTCTTTATCAACACCCTTTTCAGAACCACTTTCGCTTACTTCACGTTCAGAAGTAACTTTTTTATATTCCTGATCTTCGGATTTTTTATCCTTAACATGAGATGTTCTCGTATCCTTTTTTTCAGGTGTTTTATTTTTATCTTTCTCATGTGTGGGATGGACCTTTTCTCCAGGTTTTTTTGCTTCCGGAATATCAACCATGTCTAAGGATACATCCTTTTTATTCTCAGATTTCTGACTGTTTGACCAAAGGGTATCTTTCCTTGTTTCAGCTTCAGTCTCTTTGTTTTTTTCAATATCACTATTTTCTTCTTTCTTTCCCGATACTGTAGATGTATTCCATTCTGATTCTTTTGATCTATTAAGATCGTCAGGTGATACAGACATTACAGATTCAGGTGAGCGATTAAAAGAAGATTTGCTGGTTCTTGGCCTTTTACCCCTTCTGTGGCCCTGATCATAATCACGTTTTATATTCTGGGAAGATTTGCCAGGTTTGTTTTCTGATTTCCTGGCACTTTTTTGTTCAGTGGCTTCAATTGCCTGTTGATCCAGTATTTTATATACCAGATCCTGTTTCTTTAAAGTATCAGCTCTTTTTATTTTAAGTTCTTTTGCAATTTCCCTCAGTTCGGGAAGCAATTTCTTACTTAACTCAAGAATATCGTACATATGTTAATTATAATAATGGAATTTAAAGATTCTATTGATGTTATATGGAAACCCGGATTAAGGCTTTTAAAACGAATACGGCAGAAAAGTCGTACATAAATCTTATAACCGGGGCAATATTAAATAAAAATAGTCGAATATTTCCTGTTAAATGTAAATAAAATGCAACGGTAAAAAATCAAATTAAAAATAACTTGATGGTAAGGATGAAAAATAACGCTGCAATATACTAATAATCCGGTATCTTTCAAAAAAAAAAGAGTATATAATGTCGGAGTAGTACAATTTTTTATTAAAATTGTATCTCTTGTCCGGATTTTATTTTAATAAATATAAGACCTGTAGATGCGTCAGTTAAAGATTACAAAACAGGTTACAAACCGCGACACTCCTTCTCTTGACAAATATCTTCAGGAGATAGGCAAGGTTGATCTTATTTCACCTGAAGATGAAGTTGTTCTAGCAAGGGGAATAAAATCCGGTGATTCTGAGGCTCTTAAGATGCTCGTAAATGCAAATTTGCGATTTGTCGTATCTGTGGCAAAACAGTATCAGAACCAGGGAATGAGCCTGCCCGATCTTATCAACGAAGGAAATCTTGGACTTATGAAGGCAGCCCAGCGTTTTGATGAGACGAGGGGCTTCAAATTCATTTCATATGCTGTCTGGTGGATTCGCCAGGCTATACTCCAGGCTCTGGCAGAACAGGCAAGGATTGTACGTTTACCAGTTAACAAGATCGGATCTATAAACCGCATAAACAAGGCCTTCGCACGTCTTGAGCAGGAATATGAACGTGAACCTTCCTCACAGGAAATAGCAGACATGCTTGAAATGATACCGGAGGATGTAAAAGAATCACTTAAAACAAATGGCCGTACAGTAAGTATGGATGCTCCCATTAGCTCAGAAGAGGATAATACCATGTACGATGTACTTCAAAGTGATGATACACCCAGTCCCGATAAAAGCCTAATTAACGAATCGCTTGCTTATGAAATAGAGAGAGCCTTAAGTACACTCTCAAACCGTGAGGCAAAGGTGCTGAAACTATATTTTGGTCTGGGTATGAAACATCCATTTACCCTTGAGGAAATAGGAGAAGAGCTCAGCCTGACACGAGAACGTGTACGCCAGATAAAAGAAAAAGCAATAAAAAGAATACAGTTTACAACACGCTGCAAAATACTTAAGACATATCTGGGTTCATAATTTGCTTCTATCTTTATCAAAAAC
>CAZTXH010000243.1:0-4087 GCA_964617415.1 uncultured Rikenellaceae bacterium
TGCAGGAGTGCAAAGAGAAATACTTCCTTGGTATAACCATATCTTTTTCAGGATTGCAGCAGGCTTTGCACTCCTTATTACAGGAACACTAATAGGGATATTTGTCCATTCAGGATTCACTAATACACAACAGGCTCAGCTGGAACAGCTCAGATCAGAAATAGCGACACTGAAAAAAGCTGCAATGTTTACTATGTTGAAAGAAGAATCCTCAAGTTACAGGATCCAGGCACTCAACTATGCCGAAGATCTTACTGCCCCTGATGAAAATGTTATCGGAATCCTTGTTAAGACACTAAACACTGATAAAAACGTAAATGTAAGGATGGCAGCAGCCTATGCGCTTTCAAAATATGCCGATCAACAATTGGTTTGTGACTCACTGGTAAGGTCACTTTCATTGCAGAGTGATCCGATATTACAGGTCACCTTAATAAATATCCTGGTTGAGAGAAAGGAGAAAAGTGCTGTTAAAACGATACAGGAAATTATTGCTGATGAAAATACTCTGGATGAAGTAAAAAGTGTCGCTGAAAACAGTATTAAAATTTTGATCTGACTTAAGAAAAAAGATATCGAACTTAAATATATACCGAAAGATTAACTGCTGCATGAGAAATAGTTATAAACATTTAAAATAAAAGCCATGAAAACACTGAAAATTTGTTTATCAACCCTGATCTTAGTTTTCTTAACCGGTCCTGCATGGGCACAGGAATATAAAATACCGGTTCAGAACACAAAGGAAACCAAGCTCATCCTGAAAAACTTCAGCGGAGATCTTCCTGTTGAAGGTTACAGCGGTAATGAGATAGTAATCACTTCCTCCTCTCTGGATCTTGAGCCACCGGAAAGAGCTAAGGGATTGAAACCTGTATATCCGGGTGGTACCGATAATACCGGAATAGGTCTAGAGGTGGAACAGAATGATGGCCAGATACTGGTTTCCTGTCTTCTGCCTTTTACCAGAAAAGGAGAATACAGGCTTAAAGTACCCGACAACCTCGCCCTTGATATGCAAAGTGGTTGTGAAAATTCAACTGAAATTACAATCACGGACATGAAGAACGAGATTGAAATACAGAATTGTCACAATATCACCATGGAAAATGTGACGGGTCCGCTTATCCTGTCAACAATATCAGGTGATATAGATATTATCTGTAATGATATTACTGCCAACACACCTTTCTCGATAAACTCCGTTAGCGGTGATATTGATATATCGATTCCTGAGAATGCGGCTATAAACCTTGAAATGAGAACTGTAACAGGTGGATTCTATTCAGATTTCGATTTCCCCGAACCGGAAAAAGATATGAAAAGAGTCGGCGGAAACCAGTTCAGTTATAAGTTGAATGGTGGCGGCTCCAAATTCAGCCTGGTTACAGTGAGCAGCTATATATATCTCAGAAAACATAAATAATAACCAAATTCTAATCTCACATAAGCCATGAAAAGTAGTACAACCATAATTATCATTTTACTCGGTTTTGTTTCAATCAAAGCACAGGAGATAACAGAAAAGCATATCGACTTTTCCGGAAAAGAATCAGTTGATATGAATATCCAGATCGCCGATTCTATATGTCTTCATACCTGGAATAAGAATGAGGTATATGTTAAGGCATCAGTTAATATTAATGATAATGAGGATAATGAGGGTTATGTAATCTCATTTGACGAGACAGGGGATTTGGTGGAAATAACAGGTAGATTCAAAGACAATTACTACAGGGGCAGGAAAAACTGTTGTAATGAAACAGATATTTTCTGGGAGATTTATATTCCTGAGAGAGTTGATTTTAATATAGAGACCATCAACGGCAACATTACAATTGATGGAGTTACTGAAAGGATTCGTGCAAAATCAATAAGCGGATTTATTGATCTGGCGGCCCCGGCTGACAGGAATGCAGATATTAAGTTTTCGACAATAACCGGAACGATATACACAAATCATGAACTTACCAGTGATTGGAGACAAACGGGAGTTCCTTCTGTAATAAGACAAAATCTGAATGAAGGAGGTTCCCCTGTTATCCTTGAGACAATCAGCGGAGATATTTTTTTCAGAAAATCATACTAAAAACAACTCTATTTGGACGGAATGTATCAAAATTACCAGGAGCAGCCATGAAAATATTATCAATCCTGATGCATCATTTCCTTCTATTAAGTGTCCTTTTAACATAATACCCTAACTTCTTACTTTAAATTCTGATGAATAAATACAATCCGAAAAAAATAATTATATGTTTGATAATAATAGTATTTACATCAGGCATATATGCACAGGATACGATTCCCAAAAAAATATATACTACAGCATTTACTCAATCAGCTCCCGCAATTGACGGTCTGATGGATGATGAATGCTGGAATCTTGTTGAATGGGGAGGAGATTTTATTCAGATGCATCCTGAGGAGAATAAACCACCCTCACAGGAGACATCCTTTAAGATACTTTATGATAATGATTATCTCTATGTGCTTATTAGGGCTAAGGATACAGAGGCTGATAAGATAAGCAGGATTATGACCCGAAGGGATTATTTTACAGGTGATATGGTTGAAATAAATATTGACAGTTATTTCGACAAGCAGACTGCCTTTTCGTTCAGTGCCATGGCATCCGGTGCAAAAGGTGATGAGGCGATAACACAGAATGGAAATAACTGGGATGATAGCTGGGATCCGATATGGTACCTTGAAACTTCAATAGATGATAAAGGCTGGACAACCGAAATGAAGATACCCTTCAGCCAGCTCCGGTTCGGTAAAAAAGAGAAACAGGTATGGGGTATTCAGCTTATGAGACATATCTGGCGCCTTGAAGAGAGGTCGCGGTGGCAGTATATTCCCAAAGGAGCACCAGGCTATGTACATCTGTTTGGAGAGTTACATGGTATAGAGAATATCGAACCGAGGCGAAAAATTGAACTTTTACCTTATGCTGTAGCAAAACATGAGAGATTTGAAAAGGTTGAAGGAAATCCTTTTCTTGACGGGAAATCAAGTGGATATTCGGCAGGACTAGATGGTAAGATCGGAATAACAAATGATCTGACAATTGATTTTACTATTAATCCCGATTTCGGACAGGTTGAAGCTGATCCGTCAGTAGTTAACCTGACTGCTTTTGAAACATATTTCTCTGAACGCAGACCCTTCTTTATCGAGGGAAAAAATATCTACCAGTTTACTCCCAGCCGGTCTATAACGATACATAATATGCAATCTGATAATCTGTTTTATTCCAGGAGAATAGGGCGATATCCTCATTACTATCCTTCAGTTACTGAAGGCGAATATGTTGATATGCCGGATGCAACAACCATACTGGGTGCTGCAAAACTATCCGGAAAAACAAAAAAAGGATTATCGATAGGGATAATGGAGAGTATGACTGCTAATGAAAAAGCTGAAATCGATAATGAAGGGACCCGCAGAAATGAGAGTGTGGAACCATTGACCAACTATTTTATCGGCAGGCTTAAACAGGATTTCAATAAGGGTGAAACAGTAGTTGGAGGAATAATAACAGCAGTTAACAGAGATATTGAAAATCCTGCAATGAATTATCTTCCTTCAAGCACGTATGCAGGAGGAATAGATTTTCAACACAACTGGAAAGAACGTACATGGTATGTGGCAGGTAATGCCGAATTCAGTCATGTCAGAGGTGAGGAGGAATCAATTATTGCATTACAAAGATCCTCTGCACGCTATTTCCAGCGACCTGATGCGGATTACCTGTCTGTAGATTCTTCAGCAACCTCATTAAGCGGTTATGGTGGTAATATAAAGTTTGGAAGAGGAAGTCAGAAAAAATTACAGTTTGAATCGAGTCTTACACTACGTTCACCGGGCCTGGAATTTAATGATGTGGGTTATATGAGATATTCTGATGTTATTCATCATGCCACCTGGGTAGCATATTACCTGCGAAATCCATTTTTCATCTTTAACAATTTTTACCTGAACACCAACTACTGGATGTACCTGAATTTCTCAGGTGAACTGTTATCATTTTTGAATAATGTGAACTTTAGTACACAGTTCAAGAACCGATGGTATCTGAACG
>CAZTXH010000244.1:0-4083 GCA_964617415.1 uncultured Rikenellaceae bacterium
CGTATTTACTCCTGAACATATGGATGCAGGATTGAAATTTCTCGGGCTGACATTTGTACATCCCCTTACTACTGAACATGAAAAACTTATCGAAATAACAGCTATTATGCTTACTTTCGGAATGGGCGCATCAACACAGGCACTTTTTGCTCGTGTTGGGGGTGGTATATTCACGAAAGCAGCAGATGTGGGTGCTGACCTCGTCGGAAAAGTAGAAGCAGGAATTCCTGAGGATGATCCACGTAATCCGGCAACAATAGCTGATAATGTTGGTGATAATGTAGGCGATGTTGCAGGTATGGGTGCTGACCTGTACGAATCTTATGCAGGTTCCATACTAGCTACTGCTGCTCTTGGTGCAGCCTTACCGGCTATATCAGGTGATATGCAGATGAAAGTTGTAATTGCCCCCATGATAGTATCAGCAATAGGTATTTTACTTTCTATCACAGGTGTTTATCTGGTCCGGACAAAGGAATCTGCAACACCCCGGACTCTACTGCGGGCCCTGCTGCTTGGTACAGGTGGCAGCTCCGCGCTGATACTTGTTGTACTCGCAGTTTTAGCACTGTTTGACTGGATAACCTGGGGAGTTTTTGGTGCTGCAGTATCAGGTCTTCTGGCAGGTGTAATTATTGGTCAGTCGACAGAATATTATACTTCTGATGGCAATAAGCCAACTCAGGGAATTGCAAAACAGGCTCAGCAGGGTCCGGCAACTGTTATTATTGAAGGTATTGCAGTAGGGATGTCATCTACATGGATTCCCGTTGTTACCATTGTCCTTGGTATTATCGCAGCTTATGGATTCTCCGGAGGCTTCCATAGTTTCGGGATGGGTGTCTACGGTATTGGCTTTGCTGCCGTGGGAATGCTCTCAACACTTGGCATTACACTGGCTACCGATGCTTTCGGTCCTATTGCAGATAATGCAGGAGGAAATGCAGAGATGTCAGAACTTCCGAAAGAGGTTAGGGAGAGAACAGATGCTCTTGACGGGTTGGGCAATACTACAGCAGCCACAGGAAAAGGTTTTGCTATTGGCTCAGCTGCAATGACTGCTCTTGCACTGATGGCCGCTTATATGGAAGAGGTAAGATTATGGATCGGGCGATTGATTGATAAAGCACCGGAAGGTTTCAAACAGATTGGCGATACTCTTTTTTACAACAGCACCGTTCCGGCTGTCGGAGAAGGACAGGAAGCAGTTAATATTACTACTGCAACTATAAAAGATTTTGCCTCTGCCTATAATATTTCACTTTTTAACCCCATACTCCTAGGTGGTATTTTCATTGGAGCCATGATGGCTTTCCTGTTCAGCTCTATGAGCATGAAAGCAGTTGGCCGTGCTGCAGGTAAAATGGTTGAAGAAGTAAGACGTCAATTCCGTGAAATACCAGGAATTATGGAAAGGAAAGTGAAACCTGAATATGCAAAATGTGTTGAGATATCAACAAAAGGTGCACAGAGCGAGATGCTTGTCCCATCATTGATTGCTATTGCCGTCCCGCTGATTGTTGGAGTCCTGTTTGGTGTACCCGGGGTTGTAGGTCTTCTCGCCGGTGGCCTGAGTGCAGGTTTTGTTCTTGCAAGTATGCTTAACAATGCCGGAGGAGCCTGGGATAATGCAAAAAAATTCATCGAAAGAGGAAATTATGGCGGTAAGAAAAGTGAACCTCACAAGGCTTCTGTAGTTGGAGATACTGTTGGTGATCCTTTCAAGGATACATCAGGACCATCACTTAATATCCTTATAAAACTGATGTCGATGGTTTCTGTTGTACTGGCAGGACTTACCGTTGCAGTTAGTCTTTTCTGAAACAATCAATAGTAAGGTATCTAATTATAAGCTGCTTCTCCGTGGAGCAGCTTTTTTTATGAAAAATACTTATGTAATTTTGATAAAATATCAAAAAATGATTCTGCCAGATCTTTCAGACATACAATCTGCACATGAACGCATAAAACCATTTATCCATAGGACACCTGTTTTAACCTCTCAACAGCTGAACAGGATATTCGAATGTGAAATGTTCTTCAAATGTGAAAATTTTCAGAAAGCAGGTGCTTTCAAATTCAGGGGAGCAACAAATGCAGTTCAGCTGTTAAAGAAAGAGGAAAAAAGAAAAGGGGTTGTCACCCATTCATCAGGTAATCATGCCGGGGCTCTTTCGCTTTCAGCTATAATGAATGGTGTAAAGCCATATATTGTTATGCCTGAAAATGCTCCTGCAGTTAAAGTAAATGCTGTTAAAGGATATGGTGCGGAGATCACTTTTTGTAAACCGACCCTTAAAGCGCGTGAAGAGACTACAAAACTTATAATTGAAAAGAAAGGAGCTGTTCTTGTACACCCCTATGATAATTATAATGTTATTTGTGGTCAGGGTACTGCAGCTGTAGAGCTACTTGAAGAAATAGTTAATCTCGACATTATTGTTGCACCAATTGGAGGCGGAGGATTGATGAGCGGTACTTCTACTGCCGTAAAAAGTATAGACAACAGAATAAAGGTTGTAGGCGCGGAACCGCTTAATGCAAATGATGCCTGGAAATCGTATACATCAGGGATTATTACTCCCTCTGTTAATCCCGTAACAGTTGCAGATGGATTGCTGACATCTCTGAGTGAACTGACATTCTCCATTATCAGGAAGAATGTTGATGAAATATTTACTGTCAGCGAAAATGACATAATAGAATGTATGCTTCTGGTGTGGGAGAGAATGAAAATAATTATTGAGCCATCTTCTGCAACAGTACTTGCTGTTATAAGGGAAAATCCAGATTATTTCAGGGGGAAAAGAGCAGGGCTGATAATAAGCGGCGGTAATGTAGATCTCAGGAAACTCACATTCTAGTTACTCTTCCTGAAGTAAGCGGCAACAGGGTAATGATCGGAGTATTTTATCTTAAAAATTTCAAAACACCGGCTTTCCAGGGCATTATCATAAAGGATATAATCTATTCTGTTTGCAGGGTAATTACCCTTATAAGTGAATCCGGCTCCATAACCGGAACTGACAAAAGCATCATTTAATCCTTTTCTTATTTTCCTGTATGAATATGAAACAGGAGTATCATTAAAGTCGCCAACTACAATTACCGGATATTGAGAAAGGTTGATCTGAGCTTTTACCGATTGAGCCTGAATAGCTCTTAACACAAATCCTTTTTTAAGACTTACAGAGAGGTTTTTTACCTCATTGAGAGCCTCATCATTTTGTGAGGTTATCTCTTCAAGAAATGATCGTTCCATCTTTCTTAACCTGTAAGATTGCAGCTGGTTGTTGAAGATCCTGAATGTATCCTGATCAATTAATATGTCGGAGAAAATTGAAAGGCTTGATGATCCCGGATGAATAATCTCGCCCTTTCTTATTATTGGGAATCGACTGTAAGTTACAATACCATAATACTGATCCCTGCCACTGCCAATGACTTTCATATGTGAATAGTATTTTCCATCAAGTGCACTCTTTATCATTGAATCTTTCCTGGCTGGTACACCGGCAACATAAAATTCCTGAAGGCAAATAATATCGGGGTTCTGAGCTTTGAGAAAATCTATCACCTGCTTTTCTGAATTTAATTTATCCTCTTCATAAACATTAAAAAGTCTCAGGTTATAACTAAGAACCTTAAAAGTATCCTTTGTTTCAACTGACGGTTTCCCTAATCTAAGGTAATTTGATACATGTGTAAATCCAAGAGCAATGATTATAACAGAAATAAAAGCTTCATATTTCAACATGGCTATCCATATAATTACCAGAATAATATTCACAAGAAGGAGATAGGGGTAAGCAAGACCGAAAAAAGCAGGTATAATAGAAGTATCTGGATTAATGTGTACTGCCAGGTATGATATTAGTAATGAAAATCCGAAAAACAGATTTATAACCAGTAATAAATTATATAGGATTTTTTTCAAGTTATAATCTTATGAAAAGCTAAAATAGCTGAAATGATCTAAAAGAAATATTTCAGGATTATGAAATTTGACAAGCATAGGGAAAGATTATATGAAAGCTGTATTTTTTATGATTAGTTCTTTTTCTGACTCTCTTTGAACAGAAT
>CAZTXH010000245.1:0-4056 GCA_964617415.1 uncultured Rikenellaceae bacterium
GGACAGCAATAAAATCGACTTCACAATATCCTGTTTTCTGGACATTCACTGTAACACTTCCGATTCTCAAATCACTGAATGTAGCTATACCGCTAGCATCAGTTGTTGAAGTCAGTATTTGCCCATATTGGGATACTGTGACAGTCACACCATCCATTCCCGTACCGCCTTTGCCTGAATTGTCACCTTTATCCCATTCGCTGTAGCTAAGCCATGAGGCATCTGAAGCAAGAACAGCAATAACTGAATAGTCAATAATACCGCCTGCTTTTTTCAGCGAATCACGCAGCAGCTCCATTTCCACCGCGAATTCGTTGGCCAACTCTTGCTGTGCAATTGCGAGAGAATCTTTCAGGAGCTCAAGATCTTCCTGGCTGGCATAGGCATCCTCTTCAGTAAATACATCCTTTTTACATGAAGAAGCAAAAACAAAGAATCCGATAAAAATAAGGATTCCAAATTTGAAGATTTGTTTCATAAGTTTCTGATTTTAATGGTTAAACTGAAAAATAGTATTATGATTTTGCGTATGGAATTTATCATATTTTAAAAATGCTTCAGGATTATTTTAAATGAAAAACAATTGAAATTATTAATTGTTCCCGTAGAAATGTTGTAAATTCTGATAATAATACCACAAATAACTATGATTGAATAGGTTCAGTTCTATAACAAATAATCAGTGAAGTAAAATACGATAAAAAAGAAAACAAATCAAGTTTTTTTGACGAGATGTTGTTATTTTATTGTTAAAGTTATGTTATAAGTGACGTATAGCCTCCTGTTGCTTTCCTGCTTCGTATCCAATGAATGAGTTGTATTGTCCGGAGACATTAGATTTCCCTGCTGCATGACCGATGAAGTAGTTTTTAGGTGTAAGTCTGAGATAACTACCTGTTGACCCTGATCCCACTCCGAATCCCTATTCACTGTCAGTAGTTACTATCCTTGTGCTGTCTGATGTAACCTTAAGATATTTGGACCAACCTTTTGCAGTACCATATCCTCCTATTGCAAAGCCTCCCTTAGGGCCTTTTGCTTCACCATCCCCGACATAAATTCTTACACCTTCACTATATACAGCAAATACAGTATTCCCATCTTTGTTTCTGACCTCAAACAGAGGTTCTTCATAAGATGTACTCTCACCTTTTACGAGAAGCTTTGTTATTGGAGCACTGAGAGAATCCGCAACTTTCGCATAAGGGACATACTACAGAGGTGCTGTTCCCATTTCCACATAAGAACCACCTACCGGATACTGAATCTCCGTTTTGATATACAAAGGTTCATCATTCCAGTCAATATCCTCAAAAAGATCTGCTCCTGTTGGAGTTCCGTCTCCTATTACTATTGCCATAATACCGAATTCGTCAGTAGAGGTTGAATGTTCTTCCTTGTATACGGAGGCTGCAAGCGATGTTTCAATTGTTATCCTGACCTTAATGGGTTGAGATACAATTATTTCCTTAGAGCCATCACGTACAAGAGCCTGGTAGTTAAATCCCTGCGGGATTTGGCTCAGGGCGGAGGGCTGATGGTTAAAAATATCAATATAATGATTACTGTAGGGACGTTCGATCCGAACGTCTTTTTCGATCCAGATGTGGCATTTGAAAGGAGTTTCATTTTCATGATTTCAAGATTTTAGAACATACCGATATCAACAAGGATTTGCGGCTTTAAATCGCTAGAACATTCAAGGTATATCAAATTAAAATTGTATAAAAAATAATAAACATATTTTGATCAAGTCAATCAGAAATAAAACATTTTCTTTCACGCTGAAATATTGTTCGAATATTTCAATAAAAAAGTTAATAACTTAATATATTAAAGGAAGTTAGGATAAAAGTTGATACGAGTCAAATTTTTTTGACGAATGGAAGATTTTATGTTAAGGAGTGTTATCTGCAAATGACATCTGTAACCAGGTTGTCCCATCCCAGACCAATGTAAGAATATCCTGGTCACCTAATATAATATCACCATCCAGGTTAACATTACCGGAATCATTTATGGTTACAGTATTTGTATTATGCGAACCACGTAATATTAGTAGCTGACCGCTATATGTCCCGTCTGTTATTGGTGTTATGGTATTTAATGTAACTGGAGAAACAGGCTCCAGTCTGACATTTGATTTTAAAGGGGATATGGTAGCATCTACTGCTATCCCCGAAATGATCTCTTCATCAAGGATAAAAAGATCCCTGATATTTGCTGTGCCATTTACTTTTACCAGATCATTGTCAAATTCTCCATAGATAAGGGGTGTGCTTGTACTTGAATTATCAATATACAGCTTATTGTTTACTGAAGTAACCGATGATTGTTTGCCAGCTTCATTCCCGATAAACACATTACCATCACCTGTTACATTCAAACCTGCTGTAGTGCCCAGGATAACGTTGTCATTGCCAAGGTCACCATAACTGCCTGCTAATGATCCAATAACCACATTGGTTGTTCCCATACTATTAATACCGGATTGAAGACCTATGTAGATATTCCCTCCTCCTTCACTGTCGCGTCCCGCATTATCACCGATAATAACCGAACCATCACCTATATTTAATTTTCCGGCTTCATTCCCTATGAAGACATTCTTATTCCCATCCAGAATATCCCCTTCAGGATAGCTGTAAGTTCCAATGATTACATTACTGAAGGATTCATCCCTGCGGTACCCGGAAGTATTTCCAATATATACATTATAATCCCCGGTGGTATTATGATAACCTGACTTGTACCCCATGAAAGAATTCTTAGATCCGATAGTATTATTCATACCGCTCTGGAACCCAAAGAAAGTATTATAAATTCCACCGGAAAAGACATCCGTGTTTTCCCCACTGTTATGTCCGATAAAGTAATTAGCAGGGTTGAGAACTGTAAAAGGAGTTATTGTTCCGGGAACAGCACTAATCCCTCCAATTGCAAATCCTCCTAAAGATGTTTTGGCACTTTCATTTACATAAACCCTTGTACTGTCGCGTGTTACACGAAGATACTCCTCTTCATCACCTTTTACTGCACCATATCCACCAATTGCAAAACCTCCCTTGACTCCTTTATCCGAAGCAGCCTTATCCAGGTAAAACCTTACCCTTTCATTACTGACAGTAAACAGATCCTGTATCGGTCCTTTTGCTGCTCCATAACCACCAATGGCAAAGCCCCCTTTTACTCCCTTAAGGTCAGTATCGGCATTGTCAATATAAACCCTCACACTGTCATCACTTACAAACAGGAAATTCTGAGGATCAGCCTTATCTGCACCATAGCCACCAATGGCAAAGCCTCCTTTAACACCTTTACCTGATTGGTCAATATAGATCCTTACTGTATCTGGTTTTACAATAAGATAGGGCTGTGAGGTCCCTTTATCAGTACCAAAACCTCCGACCGAGAAGCCTCCCTTTACTCCCTTTTCCCCATCATCAACATATATACGTACTCCTTCATTGTAAACTGCAAAGACTGTCTGGCCTGTATTGTTCTTTACTTCAAAGAGAGCCTCCTCAAGATCAGTCGTGGTAGCTTCTATGCCAAGCTTCTCAATCGGTCCCTCTACATCCTTAGCTACAAGTGAATACGGAACCGCCCATATCTGCGTAGTGCCCATCTCCTGCATACTCGTACCAATGTCTATCCATGTTTTCAGGTATAATGACTCAGCGTTCCAGTCTATTTCTGAAAATACGCTTGCTGAACCTCCAATACGTGTTCCTGTACCAACAACAATCGACATTAAGCCGTACTGGGTTGTCTGAATATCATTATGAGTCTCACTCCAGATAAGAGTAGATGCTGCAGTCTCTATATCGATCTGTACATCAAGTATTTGTTCAGCCATGATCTCGCCTGTACCATCACGCACAAGAGCCTGGTAGTTAAATCCCTGCGGGATTTGGCTCAGGGCGGAGGGCGAAAATCCCAGGGCTAAGAATATCAATAAAATGATTACTGTAGAGACGTTCGATCCGAACGTCTCATTTTTCGATCCGAACGTCTCATTTTTCGATCCGAACGTCTCATTTTTCGATCCGAACG
>CAZTXH010000246.1:0-4048 GCA_964617415.1 uncultured Rikenellaceae bacterium
GGAAGATCATTTATAAAATTCATCCCCCCTGAACAGATATCATTTTCCTTATGAGTAAAAATTGTTCTACTCCGGCATTACCACAAAATCAGCTTCGTTAAGGTAGTTATAGCTCATTTTACAGCTTGTAAACTGGTCGTAGTTGTACTCTTCAACCTCCACAATACCATATTTCATTCCTGACACTTCAGCAGTTGCCCAGATAGCTTCAAAATCTATCATTCCGCTGGCACCAACCTCTTCTTTATCCTTAATGTGCCACAATTCGTATCTGCCTGGATATGTATTAAAGTAATCTACAGGATTTGCACCACCCTCCACACACCAGTAAATATCGAGCTGGAACATTACCTTTTCGGAATCGGTGTTATTCAACATAAAGTCATAGATTATCTGCCCGTCAAGTTCTGTCGAAAACTCGTCATCGTGGTTATGATATCCAAAGCGAATCCCTTTGGCATTACATTTTTCTCCCACTGTATTGAAATAATCGCAATAGAGTTTAAGTGTATCAAGGCTCCTGTAAGCCCCATCGCCCATGAAAGGTTGTACAATATATTTCACTCCTGCAGCAACATGTGCATCAATACAGGCATCCCACCATTCCATAGCTTTATCCCGGTTGGCTGAATCGGGAAGTGGCATTCCTGTATGTGAACTCAGGAAACCGAGTCCATTTTCCTCACAAAGCGCCTTGAAGTCAGCAGGTTCTATATTATAAAATTTGCTGTCGCTGTAACCTGCAGCTTCTACAAAAGTGTAACCCATCTGGCCTACTTTTTCAATAGCCCCGGGTACATCTAATGTTATTGAGTCACGAATTGAATATAATTGCAGCCCTATATTTTTATTCTCTTGCTTACAAGAATTAAGAGAAGTCATTAACAGACCTGCAAAAACAATTAAAGTAACAACAGTAAAAAGATCTCTTTTTTTCATGTGTAAATAATTTTGATAGTTGATCAGGATTTAATTTAACGAAAGATACAAATAATATTAGTAAGTTGAAAAGTTGAAGTCTACCATCGTCCCAGGAATCCATGACTAGGGTGGATGAAAAAATTGAAATGCTTATTGTGCTATAAATTTTATTAAAGGTATAAGTATGGGTTTACCTTTCTCAGCCCTGTAAATAATACTTTCATTCTCTTTCACCTGGTGTACATAAGGATTCATCTTACTGACAAAAGTAAGGGCTCTCTCCCTGGCAACATCACTGTATTTTACAAATACCTGATGTACTTCCGCAATCAAGTCCTCAAGTCTGTCTTTTTCGGTTAAAATTGTTCCTTCAGGCCACTCCTCGCTCCCATCCTCCTGCGACACTATTACAATTCCTCCTGAAGGTATCCAGTTCATCCAGTTCATCTCATCACCGGCATTCTTTTCGCTCCCATGCTTAATTATTGCATCTGAATAGTATTGCTTCAGTCCTTCCTTAAATAGTGGAGGAAGCTTGGTTGCATCAATATAACCGGATATCAGACGGCAATTGTTATAGTGATTAACACTGAAATTGTAGTCTTCAGCTATCATACTTCCATTATTGTTAACCAGATATGATGCAAAGAGTTCAACCAGTGATCTGAATTCAACTGTGGTTGTATCAACCTGTTGATTATTCCTGTTGATAAATTCTCTGGCCGCATATATATATCCCTTTCTATCTGAACTACCTGCATTAAAATCTGTGGTAATTGTTTTAATCTCTTCCGGTATCTCTTCTAGTCTCTCAACAACAAGAATGGCTTTAGGAACTGGTCGACGTCCTTCATCAATCAGCTCCGGCTCTTTTATTGCATAATCATCCCTTTTAGCTTTTTCCGCATCAATTTCGAACGATCCTGAAGCCAGGCCGCTTGCTGATACTGTGATCCTTATCTTTCCCTGTTTACCTGTTGATCTTAAAATGTTAAATACCGGTATCACTTTGTATTGTGCACTCTCATCAGAACTATATTTACCTCTCTCCGATTCAAACACTAGTGGTCCTGTTAATTTAGCCGGCCCGGTTACCGACCACTTGATTATATTCGTTGCATCACTGATGCTATTGCCCTGTGAATCAACAATATTTGCTGTTAATATCACTATTGAACTACGATCTGCCTTAATTCTCTTATGTGATCCTGTAACAACTATTTTAGCTGGTTCACCTGTTTCTTCATTCTGACCGGTAACATTTCTGCCTGTTGCAGGATACTGTTCAAGCTCTTTAAATTCTAAATTATCTAACCGGTGTCTTGCATAAGAACCTGCTGATCCACTGGTGACCCTGTATGCTGTCAGGATCCTGGTTGTGTCTTCAATACGGGCATATTTGGAATCAACAGCATGGTCTGTCATTCTTCCCATGCTCCAGAATAATATAGAGGGGTGATTCCTGTCGCGACGGATCATCTCTTTCATCTGCTGCTCCTGGATCGTTTTAGAGAAAGGCTGATTCCCTGTACTGGGAGACTCTTCAATGGTTATCAAACCGTGTTTATCAGCAAGTTCATATAAATAACTATCGCCAGGATGACCATAAGTAAGAATGAGGTTACATTGTTTTTTCTCCCCGATATTTTCAAGGTTGCTCTCTGTGATCCAGTCAGGCACAGCTTCTCCCACCCATGGATACTCCTGCCAGTAATTACCCCCTTTGATTACCATTTTTTCACCATTCAGATAAAGTGTATTCTCATTATTATCCCACCGGAACCATCTGAAACCGAGTGGACTTGAATAACTGTCTGTCACCCTGGCACCATCGGTTATTTCTGAATAAACAGTGTACAGATATGGATTATCCGGTGACCACAAATGGGGTTTCTTTATTTTCTTTGATACCTGATTAAATTTGTATAATTGACCCGGATTTATTGTATTCTTTGATTTTATTGTTTGTACTATTTTTCCTGATGCATCAATTATATAAGTATTCAGCATACAATTCCTGGGCTGTTCATAATCATTTTTCACCCAAGTTTGTATTCTCACAATTGCCTTTTTTGAAGAAACCGATGGTGTTTTTATAAAAGTTCCTCCTTCATGGGAAGCTGATCCCTGCATAGGTATATATAGCCTGTCCTTAATTGAAAGAATAACATCCCGGTTTATGCCACCATAAACATAAAAGCTATCGGGATTCATTGGTGGGGTATTATATTCGTCATTCTTCCTGTTATTAACAGCAATAGCTAGAACATTATCCTTTCCAGGGATAACAAGGCCTGAAATATCAAAATCAAATGAACCATATCCTCCCTTATGATCACCCAGATATTTTCCATTCAACCATACTCTGCAATATTTCTGAACTCCTTCAAATTCAACAAACACCTTTTGTCCTGCATATCTCTCATTAACAACAAAATGCTTACGGTACCAGCCCCATCCCCTCCACCAGTAGGGAGTATCATTTTCCGAAGTGTCTTTAATAAATGGGTGAATATCACTTGTGGTCTCATAGGTTGACCAGGTATGAGGGATGCTTACTATCGGCCAGTTTAAATCATTATAGCCGGAAGCTTCGTAACCGTCTCCTGCATTTTCACCCGGGAAATAATTAAAGGTCCAGTTGGAATTTATTTTCTTAACTATCCTGGGACTCTTTAAGAAATTCTCTGTTTTTTTTGTTGCACTAACAAAAAATAGAAAAGGACTTATGATTATAAGTATTAAGGCTTTTCTCATAATCAAAATTTTTGCTCCAATAAAATTACTACAAATCTCCATAAAACCCTATTTGTTATTTTAATTAAAAAAATTAATCTTTTTCTTTGATATAATAAAATAAAACATACCTTTGTCCGTCGATTTATAAATCTTAATGAAGAAAAATTTAATACATATTATAGCCCTTATCCTTATCATAGTACGCAGTACATGATCCGGGAATAATATGTATTGATATAACTGTACAGAAGCTTTCCGGATCACCGGGAAGCTTTTTTTATAAAAAGAATTATCAGTATGAAGAACAGGTTAAGAAGCTCAAAGACCACAACAGGTAGGAATATGGCCGGAGCCAGAAGCCTGTGGCGTGCCAATGGTATGAAGGAAG
>CAZTXH010000247.1:0-4024 GCA_964617415.1 uncultured Rikenellaceae bacterium
AGGTAAAGCTGATTGATATGGATAATAATGGTAAACTGAAACTTTCACGTAAAGTTCTGTTGCCAAAACCTGAAAGACCACCCCGGGAGGAAGGTCAGCCACAACAGCAGCGTGATCATAAAAGAGAATGAAATATAAATATCTCGTAATAGAAGGTAACATTGGTGCAGGAAAAACATCCCTGGCAGGTATGATAGCAAAAAAATACAAGGCTGACATAATCCTGGAACAATTCGAGGAGAATCCTTTTTTGTTGCAGTTTTATGCAGATCCGGAGAGGTACTCATTCCCGCTTGAACTATCATTCCTTACCTTACGTTTTCATCAACTGACCAGGGAACTGGAAAATCTTGATTTATCAAAGTCTTTCGTGGTAGCGGATTATATTTTCTCAAAATCTCTTATTTTTGCAGGTGTTACACTCCGGGACGATGATTTTGCATCATACAGGCAGCTTTATAATATCCTTGATCATGATTTGCCAAAACCGGATCTTTTAATATATTTATACCTGTCTGTCAGCCAGTTAATGAATAATATTAAGAACAGGGGAAGAGCATATGAACAAAACATCAGCGAAGAGTATCTTGGTATGATACAGGATAGCTATTTAAATTGGTTTCAGGAACAACAGGAAATGAAAGTATTGATTATCGAAGGAGAAACAATAGATTTCATAAATAATCAGGAAGAATTTAATCAAATTGATGACATTATTTTTCAAAAGCAGATCAATCCCGGAATGAACAGAGTATTAATATCATGAATTTACTTTACCAAAATTGAATTAAAGTCTTTAAAAATTGAAAAAACATTATTAAGTTTGTATCTTGTATTAAATTTATAACTAATAACCAAGTAATTATGAAAAAAGTTAGTATTCTTACATCTTTCTTTGCTGCCATTTTGCTGATGATCAGTTGCGGTGGCCCGCAAAAAATGGCTGATAATGCCTCACTTGTTAAATACAAAGTGACGCCTGATCCCCTTGAGACTCATGGCGGTAAGGTAGCTCTGTCCATCGATGTCACCTATCCGGAAAAATATTTCCATAAAAAAGCTATTGTTACTGCAACTCCCTACCTGAAATATTCAGCAGGTGAAACAGATCTCAAGTCTGAAACCTTGCAGGGAGAAGCTGTTGAAGACAACTACAAAGTTATTTCATTCGTTTCGGGTGGAAGTTTTAAATATGAAGATGAGGTTGATTATACTCCTGAAATGATGAGGTCTGAACTGTATGTCAGAGGTGAAGCCAAAGTAGGTAGTAAAAGTATAAATCTGCCCCCGGTAAAAATCGCTGACGGGATCATTACCACACCACTCCTGGTGAATAAAAAACCTAAAGCCATATTCTTTGGCCACAGCTTCAAAAGAATTGTGCCAAAAACCTATGAGGCTGATATTCATTATGTTATAAACAAGTATGATATCAGAAGTTCAGAACTTAAACAGGAGGACATTGTTGGAATGAAAAAATTCATCAATGATGCTAATGCAAATGAAAGGATCACAATGAAAGGCATCAACGTCTCATCCTATGCTTCTCCTGATGGACCGGTTGATTTAAATACAAAACTGTCAGGGAACAGGGAAGGTTCGGCGACGAATTATCTGAAGAGTGACATGAAAAAGTCCAAAGTCGCTATCCCTCAAGATAAAGAGTTCTTCTCACTGATGTCAACTCCCGAAGACTGGGAAGGGTTTAAAAAATTAATGGAAGAATCTAACATTAAAGATAAGGATGTTGTGTTGAGGGTTCTTTCAATGTATTCCGATCCTGTTGTCCGGGAAAAAGAAATCCGGAATATTGCAGCCGCATTTGAGGAAATTAAAAAAGATATCCTTCCGAAACTCAGAAGGTCAAAATTCATGGTCAATGTTGAAAAAGTAGGTTATTCAGATGAAGAACTTGTCGATCTGGTGAATACCGATATTGACACACTTGAACTCGAAGAACTTTTATATGCAGGAACATTGGTTAAAACGAACGATACCAAACTAAAAGTATATAAGAAAGCATCTGAGAAATACCCACAATGTATAAGGGCTATCAACAATGTCGGATGTGTACTGTATGCAATGGGAGATGTCCCGGGTGCTAAAGATGCCTTCCTGAAAGCCCAGGCACTGAAAGATCATAATATTGTTAAGAATAACCTCGGTGCTATCGCAATGTTAGAGGGCGATATGACTAAAGCTCAGGAATTATTTACATCAGCTCTCGGTGCAGGTGATGAAGTTAATTATAACCTTGGAATCATTAAGATTCTCGAAGGTGATTATGAGGCTGCTCAGAATTATTACGGCAGTACTATTTGCTTCAATTCTGCTCTTGTCAAGGTGCTTCAGGGCAATAATGCTCCAGCTGAAGAAGTTTTGAAGAAAATTGAGGATGGTGATGGCAAGGTATTTTATCTGATGGCTATTGCCGGAGCAAGAGAAGGTGATGTAGAACTTATGTATAATTCCTTAAGGACAGCTGTCGCAAAAGATGCATCCTTAAAACAACATGCAAAGATGGATGTGGAATTCTACAAATATTTCGAAGAAGACCTGTTTAAGGAGATAACACAATAATTACTTGGGCTATATATTGTAAAGCGGTCCGCCTTCTGATGGACCGCTTTTTTATTTTACCAACCTGAATTGTCTGAAAACCTCCCACAAAACCAGACCGGCTGTCACAGAAATATTCAGTGAATGTTTTGTCCCAAACTGAGGGATATCAAGACTTATATCACAACAATCGACTACTTGCTGGTCCACTCCACGTACTTCATGTCCGAAAACAAATACATATTTTTTCGATCTATCTATCATGAAATCCTGCAAAGATATACTTTTCGTGGTTTGTTCAACAGCAATAATTGTATAACCTCTCTGCTTCAATAATAATAACGGTTCTATAGTTTCTCCGAAGTATTGCCATTCGACAGATTCAGTCGCACCGAGTGCTGTTTTATGTATATCCTTGTGTGGAGGTTTTGAAGTTATACCGCATAAATATATTTCTTCTACAAGGAATGCATCAGAAGTCCTGAATACAGATCCAATATTATGGGAGCTTCTTACATTGTCAAGAATAACTACAACAGGTGTCTTTTTTGCTTTTTTAAAGTCTTCCGTAGTTAATCTTCCAAGTTCGTTGTTTTTAAGTTTTCTCATAAGGCAATTAATAATCATCTTCAAGTTAAGAAAAAATAAATATATTAGAAGTTATTTCTTTTTCAATATTATTATTATGAATATACATGAATACCAGGCTAAATCTATTCTGAAACAATATGGAGTACCTGTACCGGTCAGTGTGGTTGTTAGTACTCCTGAAAAAGCTGTTAATGCTGCCGAAAAGATCCGGGAAGAAACCGGAACGGGAGCGTGGGCGGTGAAAGCTCAGATCCATGCCGGGGGCAGGGGTAAAGGAGGCGGTGTGAAAATAGCAAAGTCAATTGATGAGGTCAGAAAGCATGCATCAGACATTATTGGTATGACACTTATCACGCACCAGACAGGGCCTGAGGGAAAGAAAGTTCTGAGAGTCCTGATCGAACAAAGTATATATTACGAAGGCAAATCGGATATCCTTGAATTCTATATGAGTCTCCTTTTAAACAGAGCTACCGGTAGAAATATAATCATGTATTCCACGGAAGGAGGGATGGATATTGAATCGGTTGCTGAAAAGACTCCCCATCTGATATTCAGGGAAGAAATTGATCCGTCGGCAGGTATCCAGCCGTTTCAGACAAGGCGCATTTCCTTTAACCTGGGACTCGAAGGTGAAGCATTCAAAAATATGAACCGTTTTGTCACCCATCTTTATGATGCCTATATCAGATCAGATGCATCCCTTGTTGAAATCAATCCGGTGATTAAGACTTCAGATGACCTTATCCTGGCTGCAGATGCCAAAATAAACCTGGATGATAACGGCCTCTTCAGGCATCCTGATTATGCTGATATGCGTGATATCACTGAAGAGAATGCAGCAGAGGTTGAAGCAGGGAAGTTTAACCTGAAT
>CAZTXH010000248.1:0-4017 GCA_964617415.1 uncultured Rikenellaceae bacterium
CGATGATGCTGATGACTTTACCTTAAACCTTGAACCTTAAACTTTAAACCCGGAACCCGGAACCCGGAACCAACAAGTCTAACGTCTATTTCTTTAATGCGTTGAAAAGCACCTCCACCGGATGCATTGCAATCTTTCCCGTACCATCTTTGATATGGTGCCTGCAACTGGTACCCGGAGCTGCAACAATAACATTCTCACCAGCTTCCCTCACAGCCGGGAAGAGAGCCAGTTCACCGATCTTGTTTGATAATTCAAAATGCTCTTTTTCATAACCGAATGATCCTGCCATTCCACAACAGCCTGAAGGTATTTCAGTAACGTTATAATTTGGAGGTATTGATAACATCTCTATTGTTACGGATGAAGAAGATATAGCTTTCTGCTGACAATGTGCATGCAAAATTATCTCACGATAGTCATCTGCGAATAATTCTTTTTTTATTCTTCCTGACCTGAATTCGTTGGCAATGAATTCATCAATAAGAAAGCTATTTTTTGCAATATTATTGGCTGCCTCTTTCAGTTCATTACCTGCAAGATCGGGATATTCATCTCGAAATCCCAGTATAGCTGAAGGCTCTATTCCAACCAGGGGCATCTCATCATCGATGATCTCCGAAAAAAGCCTTATGTTATGCTGAATGATTTTACGGGCTTTTCTTATTAATCCCTTCGATAAATATGTCCTTGCACTCTCACCATGGTTAACTGTTTTTACTTTATAACCCAGAGATGTAAGAAGCCTGACAGCAGATATACCTGTTGGTGTATCATTGTAGTTTGTAAATTCATCAATAAATAAACAGACATTTCCCACCGGCTCTGCCGGATTTAATGATTCAAGGTTCCTTCTTATCCATCTCCTCATGGTAACCTTATATAATGATGGGATTGACCTGGATGGTGCAATGTTTACTATCCTCTTGATCAATCCTGATATCAGTTTGTTTTTAACGAAGAAATTAAATACAAGCGGTACTATAGATCCTAATTTATTAATGACTGTTATGTGTGCTATAAGTCTGGTCCTCAGCGGCATGCCATGTTTGTCGTACCAGTGTTGAAGGAATTCGGCTTTTAGTTTCGCGATATCTACTTCAGAGGGACATTCTGATTTACAACCTTTACAGGAGAGGCAAAGGTCAAGGATTTCATAGATCTCCCTGTGATCCCAGGAATTATCCTTGTCAGCTGAGAGGAACTCCCTTAGAATATTTGCCCTGGCTCTTGTACAATTCTGTTCTTCACCGGTAACCATAAAGGAGGGACACATTATCCCCCCGATAATACTTGTCTTACGGCAATCGCCTGATCCATTGCATTTCTCTGCAGCCCTTATTATTCCGCCGGTGGATGAGAAATCAAATATTGTTTCTATTTCCGGGGTTTCCTTACCGGGGACATATCTGAGGAAGGTGTTCATTGGTGGGGTATCAATGATTTTTCCCGGATTCAGTATATTCTGAGGATCCCAGATTTTCTTTACTTCCTTGAGAAGATCATAATTGCGTTCTCCGATTATTAATGGAATTAATTCACCCCTTAGTCTTCCGTCACCATGTTCCCCACTCATTGATCCTCTGTATTTTTTTACCAGCCTGGCTGTTTCGATTCCAAGTGTTCTGAAAAGCTCTGCATCTGCCGGATCTTTTAAATTAAGAACAGGTCTGATATGAAGTTCACCGGTTCCAATATGGGCATGATAAACAGACTCTTTTCCGTATTTAGCTAACATCTTTTCAAAATCAGTTATATACTGCGGCATCTGTTCAACGTTGATGGCAGTATCCTCGATGAGGGATACAGGTTTTGCATCACCCTTCATATTGGCCAGAACTCCTAGTCCAGCTTTCCTTAAATCCCACACCTTAGAAATATCATCACCTTTTATCACAGGGAATGTATATCCATAACCGGCTGATTTCATTTCATTTATCATATCGGCAATGACATTATCTATCTCTTCCTGTGTCTCTCTTACAAATTCTACAATCACGATAGCTGCCGGTTTACCTTCAAGGAAAAACCTGTTTTTCTTCTGTCCTGGATGCTTCTCTGTAAGTTGTAATATTTTATCATCCATCATCTCAACAGCAGCCGGCTTATGTTTTAATGCTATAAGGTTAGCCAGGAATGCATCATTTCTCTTTTCCAGATGAACACATACAATAGCCTTATTTGGTGAAGGGAGTTTTACAAGATTCAGTTTTATCTCTGTTATTATTGCAAGTGTTCCCTCTGAACCTGACAGTAACTTACAGAAGTTAAATGGTGTTTCAGATTCCTCATTAAAAACAAATGAATCAAGCAGCAAATCAAGGGCATAACCTGTATTTCTCCTCGGTATTCCGGGATCAGGATATTCCTTTAGTATGCTCTGCCTGTTTACCTGATCCTCAAACATTTCCCTTGTTTTACTATATATCTGTCCTTCAAGATTATCTTGCAGAGCCTTCTGATTATAGGTTACTTTATCTACAGGTCCGAAAGTAGCTTCGCTACCGTCACCAAGTATCGTTTTAAGTTCAATGGTATGATCTCTGGTCGATCCATAGATAACAGAATGAGAACCGCATGCATTATTCCCTACCATGCCGGCCAGGTTACATCTGCTGGAGGTTGATGTCTCAGGACCAAAAAAAAGTCCTCTTTCCCTTAGTTCGAGGTTAAGTTCATCAAGTACTACTCCGGGTTCAACTCTTGCCCACATCTCTTTCTCGTTAATCTCGATGATCCTTTTCATATATCTCGAGATATCAACAATGATTCCTGAGCTGACTACCTGTCCGGCAAGAGATGTTCCTGCTGCTCTCATGGTTATACCAATATTTTCACTTGATGAGAACTGAACAATCTTTTTAAGATCGGATATACTTTTTGGCCATATAACAGCAAGCGGCATCTCCTTATATACGGAAGCATCAGTTGAATATATGGTCCTGGTTATTCTGTCATATTTAAGATCGCCTTCAAGGTTGGCAGCAAGTGAATCGATTTGGGAATATATTGTTTCGGTATCCATTTTTCAGTTTTGCGCCGCTAATTTAGAAAAAAATCATTCTGCAGGAAAAATTCATTTAAACGATACCGGAATAAATTCTTTATTGTTCTCTGTAACAATACAAAGAATTTTACTGACAATAATCATGTTTTGTGAAATTGCATATTAGGACTTTTTTTTTGTACATTTAAAACAAAAAATTCGAACAATTTAAAATCTTGATTTACAATGGAATTGTTAGATAGGATCAAGCAGAATGCGAAGAGATATAATAAAAGGATCGTATTACCTGAGGGATATGAGGAGAGAATAATAAAAGCTGCAGATATTGCTGTTGGTGAGGGAATTGCTCAGATTATACTATTGGGTGATCCTGTTGATATAGAGTCACATGCATCACAACTGGGACTAAAAAACATCAAAAAAACAACTATTGTTGATCCACGCTTACATGGAAAAAAAGAGGAATACATCGATCTTATGGTTGAGCTGAGAAAAAGTAAAGGGTTGACCAGGGAAGAGGCTTCAGTGCTGATAGAAGATCCGCTTTATCTTGGTGTTATGATGATAAAAAGTGGCGATGCAGATGGGGAAGTTTCCGGTGCTGACCATGCAACAGGAGATGTTCTCAGGCCGGCATTCCAGTATGTAAAAACAGCCCCGGGTATTTCTGTTGTATCAGGTGCATTTATCATGATACTTCCGGACAAGAGCTTTGGAGAGGATGGGGTTCTTCTGTTTGCCGATGGAGGTGTTCATCCGGATCCTACCGATAAAGAATTAGCCGAGATAGCTGTGGCATCAGCAAATACAGCAAAAGTACTTGTTGGAATCGAACCAAAGGTGGCTATTCTAAGCTTTTCTACAAAAGGGAGTGCTAAACATGCTTTGGTTGATAAGGTTATTAATGCTACGACTATTGCACAACAAATGGCTCCCGAATTTTTAATAGACGGAGAATTGCAGGGAGATGCAGCACTTGTAGGAGCTATCGGAAAGAAAAAGGCACCCGG
>CAZTXH010000249.1:0-4001 GCA_964617415.1 uncultured Rikenellaceae bacterium
GGATTGAGTCAGCCCTTCGTTCTATTGGTTTTCACTGGCCCGGAAAACAGGTGGTAATCAACATGGCTCCGGCAGATATACGGAAAGAAGGATCATCTTATGATCTTCCGCTTGCCATGGGTATCCTGGCAGCCGATGAAAAGGTAAGCAGCAGTGAACTTGAATCATACCTGTTAATCGGAGAACTATCCCTTGATGGTACACTTCAGCCTGTAAGGGGAGTATTGCCAATTACACTGAAAGCAAGGGAAGAGGGATTCAGGGGAGTAATTGTTCCTTCAAAGAATGCCCGGGAGGCTGCTGTTGTCAATGAGCTTGATGTATATGGCATGGAAAAACTCAACGATGTTGTTGATTTTTTTAATAATACCCGCAAATTTGATCCTGTCAGAGTAGACCTGCTCGAGATATTTACCGGAGAAGCCAACAAATACGAACATGATTTTTCTGATGTAAAAGGCCAGGAGAATGTTAAAAGAGCCCTGGAGGTTGCAGCTGCAGGTCATCATAACCTTATAATGATTGGTCCTCCCGGTGCAGGAAAGACAATGTTGGCAAAGAGGTTACCTACTATAATGCCTCCTCTTACCCTCGAGGAGGCCCTGGAGACTACCAAGATCCATTCAGTGGCCGGCAAAATTGATGGTCATACAGCCCTTATGACTAAAAGACCATTCAGATCACCTCACCATACGATATCGGATGTGGCACTGGTTGGAGGAGGTACTTTTCCCCAGCCGGGAGAAATATCACTCGGACATAACGGTGTACTGTTCCTTGATGAATTACCCGAATTCAAACGTACTGTACTTGAGGTAATGAGACAACCTCTTGAGGACAGGGTTATTACTATTTCGAGAGCGAAATCAACCTGTAATTACCCTGCAAGCTTTATGCTGGTGGCAAGCATGAATCCCTGTCCGTGCGGGTTTCATAACCACCCTGAAAAAGAGTGTATGTGTACTCCGGGAATGGTACAAAAATACCTGAACAGAGTATCGGGACCCTTGCTCGACAGAATAGACATACATATAGAAGTTGTTCCGGTTAATTATGAAAAGTTATCCGGTTCAGGTAAAGTAGAGAAGTCTGCTGATGTACGTGAAAGGGTGGTGAAGGCAAGAGAGATACAGGCAAAACGCTTTGAATCAATAAAGGGTATCTATTCAAATGCACAGATGACATCTGCAATGCAAAGAAAATATTGCAGGCTGGATGAGGCGGGAGGCAGACTCCTTAAAACAGCCATGGAACTGAGAGGACTCTCTGCAAGAGCCTATGACAGAATCCTTAAGGTAGCCCGGACAATTGCTGACCTTGCAGAATCAGAATACATTACAACTGAACATATCTCCGAAGCAATAAATTACAGGAACCTCGATCGTGAAGGGTGGGCCGGCTGAGTTCGGCTTCGCTCACTCAGACCGGCAAAAATATTCACTTACTCAGACCGGCAAAAATATAATGATGAAACTGTTATATGTCTATATTCTGGAATGTGCCGATGACTCCTTCTATGTTGGAGTTACGAATAATGTTGGAAGAAGATTTATTGAACATATGACTGGTTACAATGAAAAATCATATACATATTCACGGCGACCTCTTAAACTGGTTTTTTGTAAAGAGTTTAATAGTCCTATGAAAGCAATCAAATATGAGAAACAAGTTAAAGGATGGACCCGTGCAAAAAAAATAGCCCTGATAAACTACGATTTTGATAATTTGCATAGGCTGGCACAATGTAAAAATAATACTTCACACAATTCATATTCAGGGTCAAAGTGAACAAGGTATTTTACTCACGATCTTCTGAATCTCTTCCCTGCGGTTTTTAAGTTCTGTTATGGCAGGTTTGTTGGTTATGGATTTAACAGTATATCTTAAAGTCCTGATCCGTTCCCGGAAGATTTCCTGGTAAAATAAAACCATATATCCAAGTACAGGTACAAGTAATCCGGCAAGTAGACCTATCCATCCGAAAAATACTGTAGCAAGAATAAGTACTATCGGGAAATATATAAGATATAACACAGTACCTGAACTGATATATACAGAGCTGTAAAATCTTAGATCCTTTATAAGCTTGTCACATAGCGACTTCGGTATAATAAATGGTATCAGGTTGCTTAAATATCCTGCAAGAAAAAAGGGCAGGCCTGCAATAACTGCAAAATATCTCAGGAAGCCAAAGTCAATACTTCTTGCAATATTCTCATCCTTCAATCCTGAAGATTTAAGTATATTGGTATAAGAATGAACTTTTTGTTTCAGTGATTCGAGCTCTTCCGGTTTATTCTTTGAGAGAAAATTTATCTTATCAGCCAGGGTTTTTTCCATTATTCTCCTTTCATCGGAGATGAAGCGCCAACGGAAAAAAGGCAGAACCATATTATTTCTTCCCATTTTCAGAAGTTGTTCCGCCATCCAGTCATTTTCAGAATCCTTAATAATTATCACCTCTTTTATTAATCCTTCTTCACATTTTTCGTTAAAGGTGCGCAAAGCCCTGGCAGGATTTTCTTTGTAAAGATCTTTGAGTTCTTTAATACTGAAAGAGTCGTGAAAGTTAATCATAACCTCTTTACGGAAACTTGAAGGATAAGTATAATTAATTCCAACCGGAACAATATGTACATCAAGCCCGTATTTTTCTTCTGCTCCGAAAGCAATACGTGCTGTTCCTTTTCTCAGTTTTTGGAGACGTTTTTCCTGTACACAGATCCCTTCTGAAAACATTACAAAGTTACCATGTTCTTTCAGGATATTATATATAGCATCAAAAGCTTCAATATTCTTATGTACATTTCCGAATCCCTCTTCTATCCTGTAAACCGGCGACACATGCAACTCCTTCAGACAAAAACGTGCAAAAGGTTTCTTGAACATATCGGCTCGCATTGTGAAATGGATAGGTTGTGTAAGATAAGATCCAACAAGAATACCATCCATAAATGAATTCTGGTGATTACCAACAAAAAGCAACGGTTTCTCCAAAGGTACTTTCTTCAGGTTCGAATAAAATATACGTCTGAAAAAGACCCTGAAGGTAAAAGGAGGCAGTATATATTGTAAAAACCTGTAGAACATCTGAATACCTACGAATTATACTTATGGATGCCCGGGCAAGGTAGGAATAAAACTGTTTATATTCATGGGTATTAAATCTTATTCTTTATAAATTGATTAGTTTCATCATATAAGATACGTACTATGTACCAGAGAGTATATGAAATGTAATAATCACTACCGATCTTCTTTTGCAGAGTCATCTTTTTTTTTCTAACTTTGAGATTCCTTAATTCTGCCCGTTCTTATTTAAATGGAACTCACAAAAAAAATAAGAAATAAAATGATGCAGGAGCGCCTCATGTTTGTTTACAGGGGTGTTGTAACACGCGATAATTCCGTTCCTCTTCTGATGTTGTTAGAAAAAGAGATGGAAAACTCGGAATTTGGATTTGTGGGAAGGAAAAGACTCTTTATGTTTGTTCTTGAAAGTCTGCAGAATGTATCCAGGCATAGTAACGGAAGCCAACATGCAGGCATGTCGCTGGTAGTCTATTCAAAAGTCACGGATGGGTATACTGTAACAACTGCGAATGTTATTTCAAGTTCTAATATTGACGAACTTAAGAAACGTATGGATGAAATAAACAATCTAAAGACGAGTGAAATAAGATCGGTTTACAGGCAAATGCTGAGCAATTCGGAATTCAGCAATAAGGGAGGAGCAGGTTTGGGCCTGATTGAAATGGCAAAGAAAACAGGTAATAAACTTGATTATGATTTTATCCCTCTCGATGCTGAGAATTCATACTTTATACTGAGCAGAACAGTCGATTCAGAAGGTGTCGGAATGCATTTTGGTAATGAAGAAAAACCATTTCGCGGTAAAGCTGTAGCACAGCTCGAACGACTGATGGCAACAAACAATATTTACCTTATCTGGTCAGGACATATTACTCACGATGTAGGAAAAGAGGTCCTCTCTTTTACGG
>CAZTXH010000250.1:0-3994 GCA_964617415.1 uncultured Rikenellaceae bacterium
CTTGAGGCTTACCCAGGAGCTGCTGTAGGCCTTTCAGCATTACTCACTACCACAATGGTAAATATGAGAGATATAGTAAAGACTATAAAGGGAAAATATACAAATAATAAGATACTTATTGGCGGGGCACCTGTCACAATGGAATATTGCCAGGAAATTGGTGCAGACTTTTATTCCCCCGATCCACAGGGTGCGGTAAATTATCTGAATAAGCAGGTATAATAGCGGAAAAGGACAATTAATGAAAACAATTCTTACAGGTCGAACAAAGGAAGTTGTTATTGATACTGAAGGTCCTGTAATTATTATTGGGGAAAGTATTAATCCGACAAGAAGAAAAAAACTGGTTTCAGCTCTGCAGGAAGGTAAATTCAACTATGTTCTTGAACTTGCTGAATACCAGATCGGAACAGGAGCTGATGTTCTTGATGTTAATGTGGGATTTTCCGGTGTGGATGATGTAAAAGTGCTCCCTGAGATAGTAAGGGTACTACAAGATAATTTTGATATCCCATTATGTCTGGATTCACTAAATCCATTGGCAATTGAAGCAGCCCTTAAGGTAGCAACAGGAAAATACCTGATTAATTCTGTAAATGGTGAGGAGACTTCAATGGAAGCACTTTTGCCTGTCGCTAAAGAGTATGGAGCAGCATTAATAGGATTATGTATGGATGAAGAAGGAATTATCCATGATCCTGAAAAAAGAGTTAATGTGGCTGAAAAAATTATTGACAGGGCTTGTAAAAAAGGAATTAAGCCTGAGGATATAATCATTGATCCTCTTGCAATGGCTGTAAGTGCCGACCCGAAAGCATGCATGGTAACGCTGGAGACAACAGGACTGGCACACCGCAAGCTGGGACATAATATTACCCTGGGAGTCAGTAATATATCTTTTGGATTACCCGACAGGGAATCATTGAATAACACTTTCGTTACACTCTCAATTTATAATGGTTTAACATGTCCTATTGCCAATCCTGAAAAAATAACCTCAATCATTCGTGCAGCAGATCTTATAATGGGACGTGATGATTTTGCAATGCGATTTATTAAGTACTACCAGAATATACAACAATTTAAATAACTAAATACCAGAAATGAGGATGACCGTTCTCAAGCCAGTAAGAAGATGGCAGCCTGCCTTTTATCCTTTTAAAAAACAGAAACTGAGTCTGAGACTACTGGAGAAGGTAGAACTTATGATAAAGGGTCCTCTTTTTGGTTGCAGGATGTGCGGCAACTGCCTTTTACAGGAAACAGCTTTTATTTGTCCCATGGAGTGTCCGAAAGGTTTGAGAAATGGTCCCTGTGGTGGAGTAACACCTGAGAAAAGGTGTTATATTGATGAAACACGCAAATGTGTCTGGTACTGCATTTATGAAAGAGCACTTAAAAAAGGACGCGAGGATAATCTCCTTGAAGTATTGCCACCTCTGGACTGGAGCAAAACAGGGACACAGACCTGGGGAGACGTAGTACACCAGGTAAAAGAGACAGGTACAGGTATATTTATCCGAAGCCTTTTTTCAAAGAATAAAGAAAAAAAAGACCAGGTCCGGGATTCCGTATTTAAGACTATCCGGCAACCTGAATGGTGGAATGGAGATTCGGAATACCACCCTCCGCTTTACCAGGAGCCTGTCTCTGAGCTTGAAAGAAAACTCAGAGACGGACAGTTTGTTGTAGCAACAGAAGTGACACCCCCTCTGGGTGCCAGTTCAAAAAAACTGATCAGGGAAATAGAGCTTGTAAAACAACATGTTACTGCTATAAATTTTACAGATGCTTCATCTGCAAATCCTAAAATGTCGTCTATGGCATGCTGCAAGGTTGCAAATGAGCTGGGTGCAGAAGCTGTCCTTCAAATAGCTGCACGGGATACGACTCGGACTGGTCTTCAATCATCAGTAATTGGTTCGGGACAGCTCGGGGTAAAGAATATATTATGTATAACAGGCGACAGTGCCAGAGTAGGCCCCGCACCAACTGGAGATATGAATATTGTTGACATTGATTCTGTCCAGATGTTATGGATATTGAGGAAAATGAGAGATGAAGGGACCTATCTCGATGGCAGGAAGATTAAATACCCTCCACAGTTTTTCCTTGGTGCTGCTGCTTCTCCTCTTGCTCCTGACCCGGCATTGCAGGCAATAAGAGACCATAAAAAAATAAATGCGGGAGCACAATTCTTTCAGACAAACATCATTTTTGATCCTCAGGGTATTGATCCCTGGTTGGAAGAACTTTATAAAAGAGACCTGTTGAATAAAGTATATATACTGGCCGGTGTTGCCCCTCTGAAAAGTTATAATGTTGCCAGATACCTGCATGATCATGTTCCGGGAGTTTTTCTCCCTGAGAAAATAATGGAACGTATGAAAAAAGCAGGGGATGGAGCAGTTGAGGAGGGTTTACAAATAGTACTTGAGATCATTGAATCATTAAAAAAGAAAGATGGTATTAACGGAATTCACATAATGACTCTGGGTTGGGAAGAGGTGGTTGAAAGGGTGGTCAGAGAATCAGGGATTAACCAGAATTAATATGCCCAATAAGTCTTTTCAATATAATCTAAAGGATCTTAAATTAAAAAGATCTATGATAGATGATGTTTTGGGATACAGAAATGTAGGATCACTTGAGCTTGTGTCCGAGATTGTTGATGAGGTGATTATTGAAGCAGAAACAATATGTGATATCAAAGCTGAATACCGGATCTTTGAAAGAGTTGATTTTAATAATGAATCAAAGCTTATTAAAATCAATGATATAGAATTCAATGTAAATAAGATAATATTCGGGCAGATAAAAAAGTCTGAGTTGATTGTGATATTTCTTTGTACGGCAGGTGAGGATATATATTTAAGAAGCAGGAAGTTGATGAAAGATGGTAATCTTTTGTGTGGCTATGTATATGATGTTATAGGTAGTGAAATAGTAGAGGCTGCAGCAGATAAAATGCAGGATGAACTGGAAAAAATCATGCGGGCCTCAGGCAAAGGAATTACTAACCGTTATAGTCCTGGTTATTGCGGTTGGGATGTTGTTGAACAACAAAAACTCTTCAGCCTGATGCATGATAATTTTTGTGGTATATTACTTTCTGAATCATCACTGATGTCCCCGTTTAAGTCAGTTAGCGGATTTATTGGGGCAGGTGAAAATGTTAAACGGCTTCCTTATGCATGTCATCTTTGCGACAGGGAAGATTGTATTTACAGAAGAAAAAAAATTCCCGGACCACATTAACCTAACCTGTGAACATACACAGGAAATGGTTTATTATATTTCTCATAATTAAAGATTTATATCTTCACATAGTTTGTGCCGTATGGAGCTCTCTGAGGTCTGGAAAGCATACTATTAGCCTCATCATCGTTTACAAATCTCTCTTTTTCAGGATCCCATGTCAATTTTCTTTCAAGTTTCATGGCAATATGAGTGATAAGGCATACGGTACATGCATGGTGTCCTATTTCAACGGGTGAAATTGGCTCTTTACGTGATTTAATACACTCAAGCCAGTTACCATGTTGTTCTCTGCTTTCGTATAGATGGATCTCATCCGGTCCTATCACTGATGTTAGTATTGCCGGATCGCTTGCTTCAAGAGTTTTTGTTGCCCCTTCTGGTATGGGATCACTTGGTGAGGCTCTGTAAGCTCCGCGTGTAACAAAAATCCATCCTTCGGTTCCTTCATACCTGATACCATTTGGATAACCTCCGCTGGTAAGCATAGTAATACCATTTTCATATTCTGCTTTAGCCATAAAATCACCATGAACATCCCAGAGGCCTGATTTTGGGAACTGCGCTACCGCTTCAACTGTTACCGGGCCAGTCATTTCTGTATCCATACCCCAGGCAGCAGAGTCGAAATGATGCTGACCCCAGCCTGTGATCATACCTGCCCCGAACTGTTCACATCTGAGCCATCCTGGTCGGTCAGTTATGCTGTTCTGGGGATGTACCCTCATCTCAGTAT
>CAZTXH010000251.1:0-3188 GCA_964617415.1 uncultured Rikenellaceae bacterium
TCCAGGAATCAGTTCTCCAGAAGGTATATCCGGAATACGGGGCACCTCCTAAAACAGAACGTGTCACACCACCATCCGCCCAGCTAATTTTTTTAATATCGCCTTTGGGGTGATGTATGCCTGTAACAGTTCCAGTAATAGAACTTTGAGTTGTACGGTTCCATCCCGAATAATAAACATTATAACTTCCAGGTATAGACTGATTTAGTCGTAAAAGCCAGAAATCAGTGGTAGCCCAGCTAGCTTTTGTTACAGCACCTGACATAGCATCATGGGGTGGCACTTGAGTAGGATTTTGACAGGTCGGACTTTCCCAGTTGAACCAGAATACCACTGTTGAAGGATTTTCATAGCAATGGTTGGCAGATAAAAAATATGGTACAGCATTATTCCTTGTGTTGTTAATCAGAAATCCCGAACAAAATCCGTTACCTCCGACTACCAGCATCCCTACTGAACGTTTATGATAATCCCAGCATTGGCCTTCAGGACAGGCCACATTAACATTACATGAGCCCGAGGAACCGAATCCTTTTATCAGTAATGCTCCTGGTCCCCGGTAACCATGAGTAACACGCCAAAGATTAAGTTCCCCTGGAAATTCCACCCAATATGGCTCATAATACTCAATAATTATTCTATCCCCGTTTACCAAAGTTGTTGCAAAATAACCGTCATCCTGATTGTTAAGTTCAGTAAAGGCGCCTATTACCTCCTTCCCGTCAGGAGTGTAAACAAAAAGGGTTGCTCCTTTGGGAAGTAAATACCTGTTAAAAGCCAGGTTGATACTTAAAGCATTTTTACGATGAGTTTTTACTGTTAATGGTGAGATATAACATTGAAGCAATCTCTCTATCCTTATTTCCTTGTGCCAGGAGTTTTAATATTTCAAATTCTCGCTTAGTTAGAATAATATCTGATGTCGTGGATCCTGCCATAACGATATTCTAAAAACAAGATTCTCAATTATAATTTAAGGATTATAAGTAGCTTCGATAAATTATTAAAGTATCTATAATTTACATGTTATAGTCCTATGAATAATAAATTAATATCTCGGAGGATGTTTAACTTGCATTTCTAGACTTTTACATATTGCAAAAATGCCGTACCCTCCTTTTATATTGCTTCTCAGGTAGACCGGCTCAGAAAAAGGATCATCGATATTTCTTTCGTAAGTGTAAAGACTCTTGATATAAATGTACATTTCTTCTGATATAGAAAGGAGTCTTATTCGATAATAGTCTGGAAAAGCAGGTATGGTTTTAACATCATTCGATTGTATTGTTATAACAAGAGTGTTCTTATTATTTGAACTTTTGTTTGTTTTCATATAATAAGCATGAGCCGGATTTTTTATTAACATATAATCATTGCATGGATCAAAAGTATATCTGGTAAGACCGGGAAACATCGAAAAAAATCCCTGAATATTAGATTGTCTCAATGCAAACTCCATGTAACTAATCCCAACATAGCCGATTACCCATGAGCCTATATCATTTAATCCATATGCCTCAACCATTAAAGCGTAATGTGAATCTTTGTTCCTGTTACTGTTAAATGATAAGTTAATGACATCCAACCACACTTTGTAATCATCATCCACTTCATAACATATTATTTCATAATCGGTCACTATTTCTTTTGAAATGGTTAAAAGTTCCAAATCAGATGGTGGATCCGGGACAGTAATTTCCGATGTTATTTCCGGGCAATTTCTCTCTTTTGCCCGGAAATAGTATTTCTCCCCGGAAATAAAAATAAGACTCTTAGGAAGCTTTAATAAAGATTTATTCTTAAGAGCATAGTCTGCCTGAAAACTATATAGTACTCCGTTGGTGTTTGAAATTGAAAATGACAGTTCTCTCAGTGAATCAGCGGTTTCTTCGGGATATTCGGCCTGATATGATTTTTCAAATATTATATACCGGGCTGTATCATCGGCATCAATTATCCCGATAGCAGATAGTTTTTCGGGAGTATCCGGACGATAATACCTGTCGTTGCTTTCACAACGTACCAATAAAATTATTATCAGCCAGATTGCTGAATGCTTAAAAAATGATTTTAGTAACTGCCTCATAATTTGATTGATAACGGATTATTCTAAAATTTGATTGTCACAGTCAGTGAAGGCATGACCGGAAACAGGGAAATATTTTTAAAGTAGTATATCTGTTCTTCTTCATCCCATGTTTTTTTAAAGTAGAAAGTGTTTTTCCGGTTATATAGATTATATATATCGGCATCGATAAATATTGAGAACCTCCGTTTGTAGATTATCTGTCTGAATGAGATATCGAGTCGGTGATAATCGAAGTACCTGATGTTGTTTTTTGTTTCGAAGAACTCGCCGTACGATGTTTCGTGCATATAAATAGTAGCCGGGGCTCCTGAGCGGTACACCCAGTTCAGGCCGAAGCTTGTGGAAGGCTTAAAGTAATACTTCATGGAAATATTTAAATTATGAGGCCTGTCTGCTCCTGACGGGATCCATATCATTCCCTCAGGTGAGCCCCATTCTCTTTTTGACCTGGAATAGGTGTAACTCACACTGCCGGTGATCTCACCTTTTATTTTTATTAATCCTGTCTCTATTCCATAAGCTAAACCTCTCACCCTGTCGAGCATATCGACAAAAGAGGTGTCGATAATAAAACTTGCTCCCGGCTTGAAATCTACCATGCCGGATATCTTCTTGTAATACCCGTCAATGGTCCAGGTAAGATTATCTTTTATATTTCCCTGGAAGCCTGCAGAGAACACATCGGATACTTCCGGACCGAACTCTTCATAAACGGGCAGCCAGAGCATTGTTCTCAGCCCTGCATTCGATCCTTCCACGGAGTGGTCCGACTGGCTCAGCCTTACATAATTGATATGCGGCGACACGATTCCTCCCTCGTTATAAGAGATCCTTAACCTGGGCTCAGGTACAAAAAAGCTGATGTCTTTTTTAAATATGCCGGTCAGTCTTATTCCTGCATCTATTTTGATCTTTTCTACAGGAAGAACCGTTGTCGATATGAAAAGGGCCGTTTCATTGACAATTTCATCTTCACCGAGATCGATCCGGGTAGTGGTATCATCTATCGAATTCAGGGAATAATTATTTTGTGTGAAATACCTGAACCTGTCGGAGATACCTGCATCGAAACTTATTCTTTCCCCGGACATGTTAAACG
>CAZTXH010000251.1:3198-3946 GCA_964617415.1 uncultured Rikenellaceae bacterium
AACGAGATGAGGGCGGCAATATTATCGACAGTAGGATAGAAGGAAAGAAGCGTTTCCGATGAACCGGTTTTATGAGACCCATTGATTAATTCTTCCGACTCGGAATAGATTTTCCTGCCTATGGATATCCTGTTATAGTTAAGGTTCAGCTTCCATTTCAATGATCCGTTAACCGTTGGCAACCACTGAAGGGAATGTACCATGTTATTCCAGCCTGAAGATATGCCGTCGGTATATTTTATTAAAGTATCGGCGCTCTGACTTTCGAACTTGTTTTCTTCTTTCCCGTTATCGTAATTACCGAAAAACAGGTAAGTGATATCACCGTATTTAGGTGAAGAATGAGAAAGTCTCAGGAATCCGTCGAAGAAAGAATACCTGTTGGGAGGGAGAAAACTACCTGTTTCATCCGATACAATCTTTTTCAGGATCGGGGCATAAATAAAATAGTTACCTGCTTTGATTCCTGCAGTGAGTTGCCAGTTAATTTTTCGCAGGGGAAATTCCGCTATCAATCCTGAGGAGAGCAGCCCTGCCCTGAACTGTAATCCGAGAGAATCGGAACGTATCCTTCTGAAATTGAGGTTTATCACAGAAGAGGCTCCGTTGCCGAGTCCGGCAGGAAAATAATCTTTATACAACTCTGCGCTTTCGAGGAAATCGAGATCATATGGAGATACTATCCCGAGCAGATGACCCGGAAGAAAGAAGTAACAACCGTTGGCAAGAATAACATTCTGTCCGGGAC
>CAZTXH010000252.1:0-3938 GCA_964617415.1 uncultured Rikenellaceae bacterium
GGCCAGACGGGCCTCAGTGGCAAACATTTTCCCTGTTGAAATATTATTTCTTATCTCATACTTCAGCGGGTATGTATAGAACCTGTCATTGATCATCTCAATAAGATTATCAATCTCCCTTAATTCGAGTTCCAGTCTTATCCTTATGTTTGCTGAATTATTCAGAGATGTCTCCGATGCTTCAAATGCTTTTTTTGATGATAGGACAGCAAAAGCAACTACTTTGTCATAGTTCCTTTTATATATCAAGCGTTTATTTTCATCTCTCCAGCCAGCCATTGCCGAATCATAATAATCCAAAGCTTGATGGTAAAGTTCCTGTGAGTATATATCAGCTTCATTTCCCCGTGCAATGATAAGGTTTTCCCTTGCATGTTTCATTTCATTGGCCGGGGGAGACGGGATGGGATAGAAAAGCAGAAAAACTGTTAGAGAAATTAATATAGCTATACCTAAAAGAAACAATATATGCCACCAGGGTTTTTCCATTTTAATTGATATTGGCTGCCTACAAAAAACCCCGGGCTTAGTTCCCGGGGAATTCGTTTTATTACATATAATTGGTTAGAATCTTATTCTGGCTTTGGTTAAAGCTTCCTTCATTTCTGCATTGAGCTCATCAGCCTTTGCTTTGGCACCTGTTACTATGTTATGTGCATCCATGAAGGCACCACTTTCATAAGCAGTCTGAGCTTCAGCTACTGAAGCATCAACATTTGAAAGGTCAATTTTAATCTGTTCGATAACAGCAGCTCCCTCTTTTCCACGCGGAAGTCTTGCAACAAGCCTGTTGTTTTCAGCAACAACTGTTTTAATATCATTCATCAGGGTTTCAACTTCTGCTTTAACTTCTTCTTTTTTGGCCGGTACTTTTGATGCAACTTCATTGGCCATAGCCTGAACCGATGCAAGATTTTCTGTTGCATCACCGAAGTTTTTGAATAATTTTCCCTCCTGAGCTTCAATATCAGCCAATATGGCATTTAGTGAATCCTGTAGTGCTGCAAATTCATCAGGTAAATAGACGTCTGCTTCAGCAGTTTTTGCAGCTTCAATAGCGGCATTGGTTGTATCAATTTCAACCTGCGGCTTTTTTCCGCATCCGGTAAGAATTGCTACTATAATAATAGCACCTAATCCCATTAAAATTTTGTTTTTCATTTCCAGTTCTTTTTAATACTTATGATATTCAAAAACCTCCGATCGTCACGATTTAATCGTTTGTGTTTTTAAATTTACAGGGCAAAGATACTAAATTTTAGGTACATAGGTTTATAGAAGATAAAAATATTACAATAACACACCCAATGATGCTTTCGTATTGCGGATTTAAAAGTCGAATCCCAGTTTCTCCAATCCGGACTGTATATCATCATTTCCCATGAACAAATCCCACAAAAGACATGTCCTGTAATTTTCGATCATAACAACTATTGGCCCCTGATCTATTGCAAGGTATTTTTGTGGGTACCAGTTATCCTCGATACTAAAGGCATCATAGAAGCCATAAATTCCCCATATCCTGTCACCAAGATCGTAATAAAAATGCCTTAGAGCATTCATTGATTGTTCAGGAGTGTATGGCATTGAGGAGAGAGCTGCCGTAGGAGAGATAACACCAAGGTCATTTTGTTCACCGGGAGCATGTGCAGCATAGAAATTCACTGAGTAACTGGCTGCTATAAAATATTTCATAAATGTATTCATTGCATTATACTGCTTAAAGAGCAGCTTAATTACATCTATTTCAGGAAATATCTCAATCCCAAACTTATACCAATAGCCTGGACACCTGCACTTGTACTACCCTCCATCATACTGTTTAATTCATTAGCCTGGGTGGTCAGATAGAATTCTCTGCCATCCTCGTAATTGGCAATATCCGACAGCACCTTGCTGAAATGAGCTCCCAGTGCAATTTGAAAGGATGAACCCAGATAAAAATAAATACCGGCTGAAGTTGTAAGAGCTGCATTAAATGAGTTAATTTCAAGATCTTCCGACACTTCTGTCAACAGATTACTCGGAAAACCATGTGTGGGTATATCCTCAAGAGTAACAGGATATGCAGGATAGTATCCGTCATAAGAAAAAGTGCCTGTCGCATCATAAGTTTTGACCATCGGAATCTCAGCACTTACACCTGCATTAAGAAAAAATCCCAGGCTACTGCCTGCAGGTACCCTTAATGCAATAGAAACCGGGATACTCAGGAAGGATATCTTCTGTACTTCAGTAATGGATCTGCCTTCAATCTGCATCTCATAACTCTCACTCTCACTGTCAACCGCAGCAAAACTTGTTGAATAAGAAGGAAGATTAACCTCTGACGAACAGGAATTTAACCCGGCACCAAAACTTACGCCAATATACCGTGAAAAGTAATAAGCTGCATCAAAAGTAATATTCATGGAATTCCTGTTAGTATACTCCAAACTACCGGAAAGACCATCCATACTTATCGATGTTTGTTGCGGGATAACTAAGATACCTAAGCAGAACTGTTCCTTGTTTTCGAATATTCTTCTGGATTCCGTACCCTGAGAATATATGAAAGAATTCAGCATTGCTGATAAAAATATCGACAGGGCAATAAATCTTAAGCAGTTTCTTTTGGTCTTCATGATGCTGATATTTTATTTCTTATATTATTATTCAATTATCATAAGTCGAGTATAATTTATTTCCTCATTATTCACGATAACTTCAATCATATAAATACCATCCTTGAGATTACCTACAGGTATTTCACAACTTAAATTGGTTCCGGTTTTCTCAGTCGTATACTCAAGTGCTTTCATTCCTGTTGAATTGAACAGGCTTATTACTGTCTCTCCAAGAGCATCGCTGTTCAGGTCTATTGTAAAGCTCGACCTGGCCGGATTGGGATATACTGAAAGTGATTTACTTCCCGAAATTATAATCGGGTTAGAATGATTTACACAACCATCCCGGTCAGTGGCTACAACAAAATAGACTCCGGGTTGTTTGTCAGTTACATAATATTGTTTTGTTGCACCTGTTATCAATGTCGTTCCTGCAAACCACTGGAAACCGGCCAATGAATCTCCCGGGTTATAACAGATAAGCACATCTCCCCATTTGGCCTTTATTCTGGGAATGACTCCTGTTTTTACTTCCACCGATATAGTGGTACTAAAATCACTTTCAACTCCCGGTGATATCACCTGGGTTACACGAAAATAATAGGTCTGACCATTTGTAAGATCAGAAATAGTTATTGTATTATATGATTCAGGAGAATAAGAGTTATATAATGTAGTCGGGTTAGTTTCTGTACCCCAATAAACATTATATTGCGTAAAATTATCCTCAGTACTCTGATCCCATTGCAGGTATACTTCATTATTACATGATGAAGCAGATAAACCTGTTGGCGGATCTGGTGGCTCAGGTAATGTGGTAACACTAATCACATTTGAATAATTGCCCGTTCCGCTTACATTGTATGCACTTACCCTGTAAAAGTAATCGGTGTTTGCCTGTAATCCGGTTATATCTTTTGTTGTTGTATTTCCTACATCAAGGCTGTAATATCCCGGCAGGTGAGATGAAAATGTATCATCATAAGCAACATCAAGATAATATCCCTCAGCATTTGTTACATTGTTCCAAACGGCTGTAAAACCTGTCTGTGATATACTTTCCGCATTATTTGCAACAGGTGCATCGGGAACATCAGGCATATCAAGCAGGGTTGTTACCGTTACAGAGTTTGAATTGCCGCTCTCACCACCATCATTATAAGCTCGAACCCTGTAATAGTATATAGTGTTCAGTGTTAATCCTGTAACGCTATAACTCAAATTATCTGAAGCATCAAGGTTATTATATCCTGTAACAAATGATGTAAAGGCATCATCAGTAGCTACATCAAGACTATATCCTGTTGCTGTCGAAGAGCTTTCCCAGTTAGC
>CAZTXH010000253.1:0-3925 GCA_964617415.1 uncultured Rikenellaceae bacterium
GTTATAATGACCGAAAAAACAAGAATTATTCTTTTTGAGTTCATAATTACCTCTTTAATCTATAAATTTACTAATTTAAAAATAAACACATTATGAAGAAAAATCCATTGACACGCAGAACCTTTGTTAAGAGGGCATCGGCCGGAGCAGCTGGAGTGGCACTTACATCAGCCGGAATGACATCCTTCTATCCGCAAATAATTCAGGATGTTGAAAAACCTGCAATACTTGGTGGTAAACCGGTTCGCCCAGAAGGGTCACCTCTTGGTGTATCATGGCCTATATATGATGATACAGATATTAAGATGTATCTTAATGCTTACAAAAGCAAAAGATGGTCGGAGTATAGGAATTCTGATGATGAACTTTCAGTGAGATTTGAAAAAGAATTTGCAGAAATGATGGAAGTAAAATTTTGTGCTGCCACCAACTCGGGAACTGACGCATTGGAAGCAGCACAGCGGGCTTATGATATTGGTCCGGGTGATGAGGTCATTACACAAACCAATACATTTATTGCAACGGCACAGACTATATTCAATCTGTTTGCATTACCTGTGTTTATTGATTCAGATCCTGAGACATTTATGATAAATGCCGATCTGATAGAAGAACGCGTAACACCAAATACAAGGGCTATTCTTCCTGTACATATTGGAGGTGCTGCTGCTAATATGGACAAGATACTTGCAATTGCAAAAAAACATAACCTGGTGGTAATAGAAGATGCATGCCAGGCTCACATGGGAGAATGGAGGAAGAAAAAACTTGGAACCATTGGCGACCTGGGATGTTTCAGTTTCCAGGAAGGCAAGAGCCTGTGTAGTGGTGAAGGAGGTGCAGTGGTAGGGAATGATGATGATTTGATGGCAAAAGTCGATGGCTATACCAATAATGGGAGAGACCCCAGGGGAAGAAGAACGTTCACCGGATCTAATTTCAGGATAACACCATTTGTTGCAGCTACTTTATTGGGACAAATTCGTCGCCTCGAGGAGCAAAGCACATTGCGTGATAAAAATTCACGGTATCTTGAAAAAATGCTGTCGGAAATTAAGGGCGTTCGTCCGACAAAAAAATATCCAGGTCAGACCAGGAGGGCATACTATATATATCAGCTGATATACGAGAAGGAATATTTTAATGATCTTCCCAAAGCAAAGTTCAGGGAGGCTATGCGTGCTGAGGGAATTCCATTTGGGCGTGGTATCGATTCTTCTCTTCATAGTCATCCTTTTGTTGAGACATACCTTAAACTGGTATCATTTCAGAAAGTATTTTCCAAAGAGCGGCTTGACAGGTACAGAAGAGAGAACCTGTGTCCCGTTAATGAAAGAATCGATAAAGAGACAGGTATATCATTGGGACAGAAGGTTTTCCTTGGAACGAAAAAGGATATGGAAGATATTATTACAGCAATAGTAAAAATACAGAAATACTCCTCTGAATTGTTACAGGCATAAAAGCCAGACAATGCATAAATAATTCCGGCTTTTGATGATCAATGTGGGTTGCTGTTTCCAAATTCCAAATTACCCGGAATCCAGATTATCTGAATTAAAACGTATGTCAAACATTTAATTCTGTATGTATTATGGGATCAAATAATCAAAAACAAGACCTTATTCATTCTTATCTGGCTTTACGGAAAGCTGTTGGCTGGATGGGAATTCTGTTACCCTTTGTCCTTATGCTTGGCCTCTTTCTGTTCTTTCAAGCCGACAGGATATTGAAATCAATAAGCCAGTACTATCATTCCGGTATGAGAGATGTTTTCGTGGGTACTTTATGTGGTATTGCACTGTTCCTGTTCTTCTATCGTGGCTATAGAAGTTATTGGAATAAGATAAATTGGGATCTGTGGATAACTAATATAGGTGCTGTTTTAGCTATAGGAATAGCTCTTTTCCCGGCACCCCATAATAATCCGATAGACTGGGTAGGGATAGTCCATTATGTATGTGCAATATCATTTTTTTATCCTTCTTGCTTTCTACTCCATCTTTATCTTTACCATTAAGGGCCCCAAAGTTACGGATAAAAAACTGTTAAGAAATAAAATATTTGTGATCTGTGGTCTGGTAATGATTGCCAGCCTGCTGGCTATTTTGATATACTTGGTGTTCATCCAGACTCCGGATTCAACATGCTGTTTTATCTTCTGGGGCGAGACAATTGCTCTTGTCGCTTTTGGTATATCCTGGTTAACCAAGGGAGGAATGATATATCCTGATAAAAAATAATCTGGCTCTTCCAGGGAAAACTCTCAGGCTATGCTTCCTTTGGTAAGTTGTGTTAATCCCTTAGGGCCGAAAAGAACCATTTTTGTTACCTTCTCCGGGTAATAAAAGGCCAGGGTTTGTGCTATAAATCCTCCGTTTGAACATGTCCATTGCCATATTCTGACTGAATATTGATTTCTCTGGTGTCAGCCGGCCAGTAAGCCATACACTCGTCGTAAAGCGACATTAGTTCCTGCCTGTTTTTTTCGAGCTTAAAAAATTATGTCAGGTTCATTTCCGGTTTCCCTAGAAGTTCATAAGCTTCATTCGGATCTCCTTCTTCCGGATGATCTTCGAAATATTTAAAGATACTAATGGCATATTTTAGTTTTTCTCCTGCCATTAATGCAAGCAGATTAGCCATCCAGTAGGGTTTCGGTTTTACCGGTTTATCGCTCCGGCATTGCCAGAGACGAACAATTCAGTCAAGATATCAGGTTTGATTTTGAGCAATATAAAACAGTGCTTGATTTTGCACTACGCCAGACAAATAATCCGTATTATGGACTCGATTTCGGCAATCAAAGCCAATTAGCTGGAACCATTGGTATGATGAGTGCCAGTTGTAATAATCTGAAAGAAGCATTTATTCAAGGCTGTAAGTTTCTCAGGCTCCAGGGCGATTTTGCAGGAAACCCGCTTTGGAATTGCCAAACAGTTGTTAAAACAAAATGCACTCACCGTTTCTGAAATCAGTTATATGCTTGGCTATTCCAATCTGAGTAATTTTAGCCGTTCATTGAAAAAATATATTGATTTGAGTCCACAGGAATTCAAAATGAAAGAGGTATATAATATTAAGGTCTTTTAGCTCTGATTATTTCTCTCTGTTGTCTTCATCCCGATGAACAAAATACACCGGAATCGTAAGATAGATAGCACGATTTCTTCTACATATTTCAATATTGATTTTCTGTACAACTTTACGGATTTTTCTTCTGATTCTTACCAGACTGTAAAATCGAAATTTAATAAAACTTGGTTTTATAAATAAATGGACTACTTTTGATAATGTACGAAGTAATCACAGGGTGAATTTTTGGGTTATATAAACTAAATATTTTAACTTATATGAAGACAATCACCGTTTCTCCGATTAAATCAATTGCAGGTTTAGTGCTTATTATTCTGGGTATATGGGCTTGCGGAAATCAACAGGGTAATGTAAATGATAAGGAAGGTAAGATTACGGATTCAAAAACTGTAAAAGAACCCGATGTGGATATACATGTAGCCGCTCTTACAGGAAACCTTAATGCAATCAAAGACCATATAAATGCAGGTTCCGACCTTGATGAGAAGGATGAGTATGGTTCTACACCTCTGATCATTGCTGCAACATTCGGTAAAGCTGATGTTGCATTGGCCCTGATCGATGCCGGAGCTGATTTAGATCTGCAAAGTAATGAGGGTTCAACTCCGCTTCATACAGCTGCCTTTTTTTGTCGGACTGATATTGTAAAAGCACTCCTGGATAAAGGAGCCGATAAAACCATAAAGAATAACTACGGATCCACACCTTATGAATCAGTTGCAGTACCCTTCGAAAATGTGAAAAGCATATACGACCAGATGTCGAGAGATCTTGGCCCGCTGGGATTAAAGCTTGATTACGGACGAATTGAAAAAACCCGCCCTGAAAT
>CAZTXH010000254.1:0-3916 GCA_964617415.1 uncultured Rikenellaceae bacterium
CATCTCCAATTATGTCTCTATCATTTCCAAAGTCCGGATTAATGCCGGCTTTTGCATATATTGCCCTCATCACAGGAGATCCGATACCAGCATAATCAATCCCGGAGGTATGAGTAAGAAGATCTCTTATTATTATTTCACGGCTGGCCGATAGTACCGTATATGTCGTATCTTTCTCATTGAATGAATCAAGTACCTGTGGATCAGTATATTCGGGAATATACTTTGAAACAGGATCATCAAGCAGGAATTTACCTTCTTCAAAAAGCATCATAGCAGTAACACTCACTATGGCTTTTGTCTGTGATGCTATGCGAAAAATGAAATCTGTCTGCATTGGTGTTTTTACTTGAAGATTACTTACACCAAAAGCCCTGTTATACACTATTTTACCATCGCGTGCAATAAGACCTACAACTCCCGCTGTCCATCCGCTATCAATACTTAGCTGAAGCATCCTGTCAATACGATCAAGCCTTTCTGCTGACATATTTGCAGATCCGGGAGCGGCTTCCTTAAGAACATGTGTGTTTGTGCATGCTGTAATACCCAGTATAAAAACCAGTGAAGTCATAAAAAACAATAGTCTTTTCATAGTGATTAATTTTGTCATAGTAAATCATGCAATCATACAATTGTGCATTCTATTAAATTATACTGCTTACTTCTTAACGCCAACTGCCAATTGCCCATTGCCAATTGCCTTCCCGAGTAGTAGATCAGCCAGGTTCTCCGCGGCCTGCCTGTTATTAAAGCTTTCGGGTAGCAGATCATGATCAATATATTCATTATAAATCCATGGATCACCTATGGCAAAAACATATCCCCTGTCAAAAGTATTTTCAGCCATCAGGACCTTACCATTTTCCGTCAAAACAGCTTTTGCAGAACCTGAGAGTCTAATATCAGAAACCTCTTTGATATAGATCTTTGAGACTTCTTCAAACAGAGGATGATCAGGAAGATCCGTACAGGCTCCCATTTCCCAGTTATTACCTTCAACATGATGCAATGTGACATGATTGAATGTAATACCAAATCGTTCCGTTAGTCTGTTCAGGTGTGTAAACTCACAGTTTGGGGCATCATTGGCAAAGAGAGCCAGGATTCCACCCCTGCTGACCCATTTTTCTATTGCTTTAATATCTTCCTGAAGAATATAATTAGGTGATTCTGTTTCGGTTGTAGTATCAGGGTCAACAATGATATAAACATCCAGTTTTTGTAATACAGTGTCCATAGGTCTGTCAATAACTATGATTTCGGCTCCCTTGTCAGTAAATATCTCTCCAAACCTTGAATATCCCGACCATGTAGTATCACTCCAGAGGTAATGAAATGGCTGTCCGGTTTGTGGATGAATTTCCCTGTTAAACCAGTTATCGAGACCTATAACCAACTTATCGGATTGATTTTCTGAATCTCTGCAGGATAAAAAAAATAATATAACCACAAATGATATGACAGTTGTTTTATGAGTTATCATGATTTAAACCTCGTTTACTCTATAAATTTAAGAAACATAATTGAAACACACATATTCATTCCTCAATCCTCTGCAAAGCGTAAAGGGAGGTTAATAGAATAGGGTGGAAAAATAAAAGTTTCATGTGAAATAATTTTGATTTTAAAGGTCACATGGAACCCACATGTTTTTGAATATTATTTTCATTCTTATTTGTGTTGGAATAACATGTGGGTTTCATATCTTTGATCTAGTAATAGTAAATCGATTTTTTTGTGATATCTGGAAAACCTCAATAATTATTATTGCCATGAAGAATCTTGTTTTATTAGCAATTATCTCAGCCTGCCTCTTAGTATTTGCCTGTAACAAGGATGACCGTTCAGAAAGGTTTAAACTGTTAACTACACCGATATGGACAGCAGATTCACTCCTTGCCAATGGTGTTGATGCCACCGGTCCCGGACAAATACTGGAAAAATTCGAGGGAGATGCAAAATTCAATGAAGATGGTACCGGTGATTTTGGTGAGTATACAGGACAATGGAGATTTAACACGGAAGAGACCCAGCTTACTATCATTACTGACTCACTTCCACTGCCAATAATAGCTGACATAAAAGAATTAACAAGTGTTTCGTTAAAAATCACAACTGTTGTACCTAACCAGCTTGATCCGGATATACCTTTTAATATCCGAATGACATTCAAGGCAAAGTGATACGTTACATCCTTATTGTTATTTTACTTCTTTACAGTTCTGTTGTTAATGGAACTGTTTCAGAGGGCTTCGTGAGAGGAAAAGTAACTGACAAAAATAGCGGAGAACCACTTCCAGGAGTATATGTTATTTATGGTAAAAACCTTGGAACAACAACCGGGCAGGAGGGTTATTACCTTTTTAAGACCACGACAGGAAAGATCACTATTTCATTTCAGTTTATAGGATATAGTTCTGTTGTTGAGGAAATTACTGTTGTCGAGAATGACACTATAGTGTTGAATATCGAAATGGAGCTGAAGGTCAGTGAGATAGACCAGATTGTAATAAGTGCCAACAAAACAGAACAAAAGATTGCTGAATTAACAGTATCAATGGATATTATTAAAACTGTCTTCCTGTCAGACAACCATATTACAGATGCCCAGGAATTGATAAATAAAATCCCTGGTATTGAGGTAATGGATGGACAGGCTTCTGTGAGAGGTGGCAGTGGATTCAGCTATGGAGCAGGTAGCAGGGTACTTGCACTGATTGATGGTTTGCCAATGTTATCGGCTGACGCAGGAAATATAAAGTGGCAGTTCCTTCCGATGGAAAACCTTTCACAAATAGAAATAATTAAAGGTGCTTCTTCGGTACTTTACGGATCTTCAGCATTGAACGGAGTTATAAATTTCAGAACTGCAGATGCAACAAATATTCCTTCAACACAATTCTTTGCTGAAACGGGAATCTTCGACAAACCAAAAAACAGCAACTGGGTATGGTGGGATACTCCGAGATTCTTTTCAAGCGTTTCTTTCTCTCATTCACGTAAATTCGGTAAAACAGATTTCAGTATTAGTGGTAATCTTTTGACCGATGAAGGTTACAGAAGACTGAATGGAGAAAAACTTGCACGACTCAGCTTAAAATTAAAACACTTCAGTAATATTTTAGAAGGATTGTCGTATGGCATGAATGTCCACTCAGGGTACACTGTTAAAAGAGATTTTGTTCTCTGGGAAAATGCCGAAACAGGAGCTTTGAAACAGCAGGAATCTGCCACAATAGAACTTAATGGCTGGTTCTTTGCTCTTGACCCTTATATCACCCTTAAAAAAAGTAACCGTTATAAACATGATCTCCGGATGCGTTTTCAGACATCATTGAACCGTTTTCCTGAAAGTGAAAAAACCAACAGTGATGCCTACTCCCTTTACACTGAATATCAGTTCTGGCATTCCCTGACAGGTTTCATGGATATTACTGGAGGTGTTACTGAAAACTACAGTAGGATTATCTCAAATATGTATGACAATCATTATAGCTTGAACCTTGCAGGTTATGCACAACTTGAGGTCCGTCCTCTAACCAGACTTAAAGCTGTGGCCGGTTTCAGGTTAGAACAGAATTCACTTAACGGCATCAATGACAAAATTGTACCTGTATTCAGAACAGGAATAAACTGGCAGGCAGCAGATTATACTTTTATCAGGGCATCGTTCGGCCAGGGTTACAGGTACCCTTCAATAGCTGAAAAACATGCTTCTACAACACTCGGATCAGTGGTGATCTTTCCAAATCCGGGTATCCTGCCTGAATCAGGCTGGAGCACCGAGACAGGCATCAAACAGGGTATTAGTATTGGAGAAATATCAGGCCAAGCTGATTTATCTGTATTCATGTCGCAGAATATCAATATGATAGAGTATGATCTTTTTCTTGATAGCTTAGGCAGAACCGGA
>CAZTXH010000255.1:0-3909 GCA_964617415.1 uncultured Rikenellaceae bacterium
ATTTCGGAAGTTGATCCAAATCTGTTTTTGACAGAACGCAAAATCCGGTATACGTAATTATTATCTCCTTCAAAATAGAGAACGACATCCACAATATGTTCCAGTACTTTTGGTCCTGCAAGTGATCCGTCCTTTGTAATATGGCCAATAAGGACAACCGGTATACCACTTATTTTTGAATATTTAAGAAGCTGAGCAGCCGATTCCCTTACCTGTGAGACTGATCCGGCTGATGATTCAAGCATTCCTGTGCTGATGGTTTGGATGGAGTCAATTATTATAAGTCCGGGTCTAAGATTTTCAGAATGTGCCAGGATATTATCAAGTTCTGTTTCTGATAATACATAACATAGAGGATTTGAACCCTTAAGTCGTCTTGCTCTGAGGCTTATCTGTTCATCACTTTCTTCGCCTGATACATATAGTATTTTTGTATCCTTCAAAGCAAGTGCCAATTGAAGAGCAAGAGTTGACTTACCTACACCGGGTTCTCCTCCGAGAAGGATAAGAGAACCGTTTACCATACCTCCGCCTAGTATCCTGTCAAGTTCCGGCATCCCGGTTTTATGTCTGTTCTTTTCATCAGCAATTATGTTATCAAGCAAAGATGGTTTGCTCTTTTGCTGTCCGGATATAAAAGAGAGATCACGTGAAGAGGCAGGAGCAATTATCTCTTCATGGTATGTGTTCCACTCCTTGCAGGAGGGGCATCTGCCTATCCATTTTGGAGATTCGGCCCCGCAATTCTGACAAACAAAAACAGTCTTGGATTTAGCCATCTTGTATTTTAGAATTTTGCCCCACATCAGAGTTGAGTGTGAGGTCAGAAATTTTTACTTTATGGTCTATGCCAAACATCAAATATATTGAAATAATACCAATGATTATTTCAAATATTATCTGTGATTCATGCGTAAGCAATGCATAGGTAAGACCATCTTCAAGACTTACTCCATGTATCACTACAAGTGCTCGTGATACAGCATAATGAAATGCCCCGAATCCGCTCTGGACAGGAATCGACATTGCTAATCCACCAATTAACAGTATGATAATTGAATTCCAGAATGAGATCCCTGAGGTGCTTTCAAGGGAGAATACAACTATCCATGTCATAAAGGCATAACTCATCCAGATTATTACTGTATGGAGAAGGAATTCCCATTTTCTTTCGAGATTTGTAATTGTTTTCAATCCGCTAAACACACCTTTTACAATATCAAACATCTTGGAAAAGAACCTGATTTTCCGTAGATTTTTTCTGTAGCGGAACATAAGGTACAGTGCGATAAAAGCAAAAAGGACAAGCAGTACCCAGAAGATCCAGGAAAAGTACCACAGGGATAGAACTTTTTCTTTAAAGGGTATAAAAATACTTTCTTTCAGGAACTCATTTATAATTGTTCCGCTTGTTAATACAATGATTACCAGGAGCAAAAATATCGAAATGAGATCAAACGTACGTTCAATGATCACAGTACCTAGTAATTTATCAACAGGCAACTTTTCTTTTTTACCAAGTGCCACGCAGCGTGTTATTTCTCCTATTCTGGGTAAGGCAATATTAGCCAGATAACCGATCATTAATGCATGAAAAGTATGCCAGAATGAAGGATGATATCGGAGGGGATGAATCAGTAATTGCCAGCGGCGTGCACGACTGATAAATGCTATAAAAGCAAACAATATCGACAAAATGAGCCAATAATAATTTGCTTCCTTCAGGTTTTTAGCAAGGCTTTTAAAATCTATGTTCCGGAAAGCCAGCCAGAGGAGAATAATTCCAACGATAAGAAAAGCAAGGAACTTAAAGGTTTGTATTATGCTTTTTCTCAAGTTCAGATAAGTTTATTTGTTTTGGTATCAGGGAAAATGATTGTTGGATGGAACTTTTTTGCTTCATCGGCCTCAATAAATGCAAAAGCCATTATCAGTAATATATCACCAATAAGAACCTTTCTGGCAGCAGCGCCATTAAGACATATCTCCCCTGATCCTCTTTTTCCTTTTATTACATAAGTTTCGAAACGCTCACCATTGTTAAGGTTCAGGACCTGGACTTTTTCATTTTCTATAATGTTTGATGCATCCATTAAATCCTCGTCAATGGTTATGCTCCCAATGTAATTAAGATTGGCTCCGGTAACAGATACCCTGTGGATCTTCGATTTCAGAACTTCAAGCATCATAATAAAAGGAGATGTCGGTTTAATACCACAAAGGTAATTAACCTTTTTAATTCAACCTATGGAAATTTAATATTATCAATAAGACGTATTTTCCCTGCCACCACTGCAATACATCCATAATAGTTATTACCTTTTTTCATCTCTTTTCTTGAGTTTACGGGAATGAGTCTTCTTTCATCCACAATCTCAAAATATTCAACACGAAAACCAGGTTTCTTTTCAATAGTATCTTTTATATATGTTTTTATTTCAGGAATATCATATTCTTTAATCATTTCAGATGCTTCTAATATAGTCTTGTAGATTACTGGTGCATCTTTTCTCTCCTGTGGTTCAAGCAAAATGTTCCTGCTACTCAATGCAAGCCCATCAGGTTCACGCTTTATAGGGCATGAGATGATTTTTATATTATAGTTATTTTGTCTGGTTAGTTCTTTTATTACAGCTATTTGCTGGAAATCTTTAAGACCGAAGAAAGCAAAATCCGGAAGGATTATTTCAAAAAGTCTGCTTATAATCTGGGCTACTCCATTAAAATGTCCGGGCCTGTGAAGCGACTCCATCACATTATCGAGATTACCAAAATTATAGACTCTTAAATCCTTATCCGGGTAGATCTCGTTATCATCAGGAGTAAAGACTATATTGTTTTTCCTGAGATATCTCCCGAGCATTGCCAGATCTTTTTTTAATGGGCGGGGATATCTTTTAAGATCCTCCGGATCATTAAACTGGGTTGGATTAATATAAATGCTTACCACAACCTGTGTACATTTACTTAATGCAGCTTTTATAAGTGACAGGTGTCCTTCATGCAGAGCTCCCATTGTAGGTACTAAACCTAAAGGAACCTGATGTGACTCTTTTAATTGTTGCTGTAGTTCTTTAACGGTGCTAATTATCTTCATTTAAGAAAATTTAACATACAAAGCTAATATAGTTGCTGGTTCCAGGTTCCAGGTTACTGGTTAAAATTATTATAAGCTCAATAAAATTTTGTCAAATAAAGAAAGAAGTAATCTATCTAACTGAATATCAGTCCTATTAATCATTCACATTTAAAAGTATTTTGCCGGAAGCCGGAAGCCGGAAGCCGGAAGCAATTAAACATCTACCTGTCATTCCCGAGCAATTTTCTATACAGTATCAATCTGATATTCTTGCTACTATTCTCGATTTTTATTATTATCTTTGCACCTTAATACTAAAGGGTTATCGAGGTAGGTAAATGGAACGCAGGAAAGTATTATTTATTTCACAGGAGATCACTCCATATTTAGGGGAAACCAGATTATCAAAGATCGGCCGTTATTTACCCCAGGGAATACAGGAAAGGGGTAAAGAGATCCGGACTTTCATGCCACGATACGGATGTATAAATGAACGAAGAAACCAGCTCCATGAAGTAATAAGACTTTCAGGGATGAACCTGATAATTGATGACACTGATCATCCTCTCATCATTAAGGTTGCCTCAATTCAGAGTGCCAGGATGCAGGTCTATTTCATCGATAATGATGATTATTTCCAGAGAAAACATGTTGTAACCGATGCTTCAGGGAATGAATTTGAAGATAATGATGAGAGGGCCCTGTTCTTTGCCCGGGGAGTAATTGAGACAGTAAAAAAATTAAGGTGGCCACCTGATATTGTCCATTGTCATGGATGGATGTCGGCACTGGTACCGGTTTACCTCAAGAGCATTTATAGTGATGATCCC
>CAZTXH010000256.1:0-2385 GCA_964617415.1 uncultured Rikenellaceae bacterium
TGTCACTCTGGGAATAAAACGCTATCAGCCGTTCCTTATTTACAAGTATTTTCTCTTCGACTTCAAAAAATACTATATCAGGCTCAGATTCACTATTAAAATAGTTCCTGAAAACAGATTCAAGATGCAGGCTGATATCATCTTTATAAGTGTCTCGCAGAAATTTGACGATGTGTACAATATCTTCTGACAGGGGACACCATATCGTCTTATCGAAGAATTCACCTTTCGGTATTCCTGGTGTGTTACAAAGACAGATTCTCATTTTATTCAGAAAAAATCTCCTTTAATATTTTTTTCCATACTTCATGCTGATTGTATTTTTCCTTGATCAGCCTGAGCGCAGATTCAATATATGGTTTTTGCACGGCAGGATTCTTCATGTAGTAAAGACTCTTGTCAATATATTCATCTGGAGTAAGTGCCAGTACAACTTCTTTCTCATCATAAAACTCAAGTATTCCTTCATTGTCTGTTACTCCAAACCTTCCAAGTGAAAAGACAGTCCAGAACCTGTCCATAATACCCTTTTCTACTTTCCATGATGTTGCATGTATTATAGGGCATAGAGCTGCTTTTTTCAGGGCTTCTATATGTTTCCCAACAGATACCGGACCCCTGGGAGTTCCCTTGCCGGCAATAAAACTGTTGTCTGCCTTGTCAATCAGGGGTTGCAGATAGGTCTCCCATTCCGAAATATTACCCCTGTAACGGGAACCCCATTTTGATCCGACAAAAGCAATATCATAGATAAAGCCATTAGTAACAGGCTCACTTCTCATAATATCCTCGTATGATACTGTCATTGTTCCCCAGGGGATCCAGAAGATTCTGTCTGCATATTTATCAACGATTCTCTTTTTTTGAGGGAAGCTCTCAATATCAGTAAGTGTACCAAAGGCATAAAACCGGTAACCTGAATCATTTAAAAGATCGAGTTTTTGATATTGAGGCCAGTGCCACTCCCTGAAGAATTTCATTGGATCCTCAGTCCATTCCCGGTTGCGACTCTCTGCCCCTGTATCAAAACTTGTGAGCTTCTGGATAATAATGCTATCCGGGTGAGGTTTGTATTTTTCAATAAGCTCAATAGTGTCAGGATTGTTCCAGCAGATATAGAGTCCGGGCTTACTCCGGTCTATCCTGTTTATATTTAGATGAAATGCATTATAACCAAGCTGTCTGAATGTCTCTGTAAGATAACTCCATGGCCAGAAATTGGTGTGCCTGCTGCTGAAAAAATATTTGGGTACGTATCCTACAAGGTAAATATTCATAGCGTGAATCATTTGAAAAATGAACGAAGCCTGTTAATTATCATCTTTTTGATGTTATCTACATCCTTTGAAACTTTCAGAATGACTATTAATGATCCGAAAATAATAGTCATCAATGTACTTCTAACGATAATATCAAAAATAAAATTAGGGAGTTCAGGAATCAGAAGGCTGAATAAATACGTCAACACAATAACAATCAGAGCTATGATTATTTTAATATCATAAGGGAATAACCTGTATTTAATGTATAAGAACACAATTTGTATCAGATGGTAAGTGAAGTTAGAAATAACTGCAGCAAGAGCTGCTCCTGTTATTCCAAAAGCCGGGATCAGAAGCAGGTTGGTTATTATTACCATTAATCCAAATGCAAGTGTAAAGTATGTGTTGTACCTGTAATATTTGGACAGATTAATTATGTGACTTGAGACTCCGGACAACATGGATGTCAAAGCGGAGAGGCCAAAAAAGAATATTACATATTTCCCGGACAGGAACTCCGATGGTAAAATATGGAAAACATTAGCAATATTGGCCCAGATACCTGCAAAAACAAGTCCTCCGATAATTGTCTGATTAAGACAACTTTTATAATAGACTGCTTTTATTGTGTCAATATCGTTTATTTTCCAAGCTTCAGCGATTACGCCAGTTGATATTCTGTTCAGGGAACGTGAAGGCAGAGATACAATACTTCCGAAAAGAAGAGAAATAGAATAAATACCTGTAGCACTAAGGTCTATCATTGAGTTGATCATAATAGTATCAACTCTCTGAATTATTATGTTGCTATATCCGATAATTACCCCAAACATACTTACGCTAATGATCTCTTTTCTTAATCCCTTATTGATATAACTGAATTGCGGTCTGATAAAAACCTGTTTCTTTTGTATCAGTGGATAGAGAATTAAGATACCGGGCAAACATAATGCTGAGATATACAATAAAACGAAATGATGGAAACCGGTTAGTCCTGCAATAAATATAAGAAGGGTAATCAAAATTGCCAGTCGCTGGAATACTTCTGTAAGGAATGTTCCGTAAGTAGCATTAAATAATGCACGGTTATATGAATCAAAGATACTGTAGACTAGTATAAAGA
>CAZTXH010000256.1:2395-3898 GCA_964617415.1 uncultured Rikenellaceae bacterium
GGTAAATATAGTCTACAAAAAGAGGTGATTGCTCAATACTATCCTTTATTATCAGTGGTTTAAGCAGAAAAAATAATAAAAAGGACAAGAGGTAACCGCATATAGATACCAGGGTTATTAGAAAGAAAAAGCCATGATGCTGGTTCTTTTCATCCCTGAAATACGGGAATAATCTGATTATTACGCTATTAAAGCCGAGGTTGGCAAATACGGCAAAAAGTGTTGAATAACTGGCCAGAAGACTTAAAAGACCGATCTGTTCAGTAGCAAGAAATCTTGGAAAGAGTAATCCGGCTGTTATAAAACCGATGACAGTTCCTATGTATGAATAGGTAGTACCCTTTATCGACTGTCTTTTTATTACTCCCACAGTTATACTAAATTAATTAAAGTTACAAATAGAATATAACTCAAACAAGATCATCTGACCAGGTATTAAGATGCCTGAATTTTCCATGAAACAAAGGTTCCGATTTTTTAATTCTCTTGTGCAGATGTATCAAGCGAAAAATAAGTTTTAGTGGTCTTAATGGCTTCAGTACATGGGTAATTGTTATGGCTTCAGGGGCACAATCAGCATATCGGGAAGAGTGTATTTTGTGGTCATTATAAAAGAGATTTTTAAGATTAAAGGTCTTTACCTTTTTTGTAGGGAGAGTATTTTGAGTATCATTAACAATAACATTTATACCATTCCACCAGCCCTTGATGGCTTCATTTTTCTCATCTGCAGACATATTCATTGGATGGGAGTGAGTATATTGTTGATAGGCAAGTTTAAAAGATGGAAAAAGAGTTAAAAAGTCGGCATTTGCCTGTCTTACATGCCTGTAATTACTATCATCAATTACAATTATTGCATTTTTACTTAAGAATGGTTTTGCCAGTAAAAGAGACATGAGCTGACTTCGGTAATCGTGTGGACCGTCAATAAAAAAGAGACCTACTCTTTTATCACCAATATATTCCGGAAGTCTGAGAAGAGCCTCCTCCATATCACTGTTAACGATATTTACATTATTTAATCCAAGTCTCTTGATGTAATCATTTATTAAATTATAGTTATTCTTCTCAGGATCAAACTGGGAAAAATTATCGATTCCGTAAGTTTGACCGGTAAAAACCTTTGATACAGATAATAAAGAGAGTCCCTGAAAAACACCTACCTCCAGATATATCTCATTTTCGGTATTAAGACAGGTCGAAAGATTTTGCAGAAGGGCTATGATTTTATTACCTGAGAATCCTGACAATAAAGGGTCATTAAATAGGCTCTCCAGCTTATTTGTCGTATTAATCAAATTTTGTGCTTTTTCGAGGTTCATCTGAAATGTGATTATATTAATATCTGTTTATGATATCCTCAAAGTCAGCTTCTTTAAACAGACTGGTAAGTTTAGATCCAGGACTGCAAAGGATTATATTTATTTCTTTGTTTTTCATTTTTTCTGCAATAAACTCCCATCCTTTGTAGTGGTTCATTTGCTGGGGCTTACTGTACTC
>CAZTXH010000257.1:0-3898 GCA_964617415.1 uncultured Rikenellaceae bacterium
TCATTATCCTTGAGCCATGAAAAAAACTGATCCAGGTCAGTCTGATATGACCGGATAGTGTGCAGTGAATACCGCTTTTCGATTTTAAGATGTTCCAGGAATGATTCCTTGTTACTCATGAAGGAACCCTGTCAGTTATGATTTAAAACACCGATACAGCCGGCAGATTACTCTTCGCTCTCCTGCATCTTCTGAACGTACTTAGCCTCTTGAACTTTTTCAAAGCTCTCTCTATGTTCTCGCCTTCTTTAATTGGTACTATTATCATATTTATAAATTCTGTTTTTAAATGAGGCGCAAAGTTAGAAATAGAAATATTCTTTTCAAAACTTTTAGGGAGATAAATTATTCATATTGCTTACTTTTTTGATTCATAGTATTTTATAAAGACTTTCTTTCCTAATAAGTATTTATTAAAGATATGAAAAATTATGAGTAAATCAAAGTATAGGATGTTAAAAATTACTTAAAATAATATTAGTACTAATTAGTTTTTTATATTCAAATTTCTTTTTCAAGTATGCTGATGACTTAGCCTGCTTCAGTAGTGTAATTAGTAAACCCTCTTTCCTGTTTTTTTGTGAATAGTAAACCCCCTTTCCCGTTTCCCCAAGGGGGAAAGGCTTGTTTTTATTATATTAAGAATGATTACATTGTTAAAGTGATTATAAATATTTACTAATCTTGTCTATTACAGAATCAATATTTTTTACTATTTCGTCATTTTTAAACCTTAGGACTCTTAAACCAGATGAATTCAAATAATTGGTTCTTTCATTATCATATTCCTGTTGAGACAAATGAATATCTCCATCTATTTCGATTACCAGATTAGCCTCATAGCAGAAAAAGTCCAGAATATAAATTCCGTATGGGTGCTGTCGTCTGAAATACTTATTTTTAAGTTGTCTTCTTCTTATTTTATTCCAAAGTAATTCTTCAGGCTTCGTCATGGTTCTACGCAAAACTTTAGCCTTTTCTTTAATATTAAAACTTGCTCCATGATTATGCTTAGATTCATTTATTATCCTTGAAAAAACCATTTTTTCTTTTTTTCTTTTTTCTTTTTTTTCTTCTGTCTTTCTCCTTCCCCCTTGGGGGAAGGTTGGGAAGGGGGTATATATGTTTTCAAAATCAGGTTGGGAAGGGGGTATATATTTTCAAAATCAAGTCAGGAGGATTAAGCGGCTATGTCTGTCCCAATAACTATATACCTTCTCAAGAGGGGAAGTATCATTTCCCAAAATCCAGATATGGCCTCACTCTCTTAACTTTTTCTGTTGAGATAAGCCCGTTATCGGTCAGCTCTGAAATATTATTGATCCTTCCCTCCAACTCCCTGTACTTGAGGATAGAACTTACTTCATAACTCTCAAAATATGGTAATCTTATCAAATCTTTATAATCTGCATCATTAATTAATATCTTCCTGATAACAGTTGTATCAACATAAAAACGTGATGAAATAAGGTTAAAAACCTCCTCAGATAGACCATAGACTTCCCTTAGTTGTTCCACTGTAGCAAATCCTCCGAGCAGTCTTCTAAATTTGATAATCCTAACTGAAAGCACAGGACCAATTCCCGGAAGGGCTTCCAGTGAGGCTGAATCACATGTATTGATTTCCAGAAGTGGTCTTTGAAAATCAGATCTGTTTTTCTCTATATATGTACCTGAAACTCTTTCTTCGTTTTCATTAAAAGAGGTATCAATATTAGAAAACATTACAACCGGAATCTTCTCCACAGTGATATTTCTGTCAGGAATGATGAAACGGAATCCGGCTACAATAAGAATCAGAATCAGGAGTACAAATGTCGATCTTCTTTCCCTCCTGGTAAAACCGAACCACTCTAATAATGGTTTAAATGATAATTTCTTCATAATATATGCAGTGAGACATCTGCAATTTACGAATTCCCTGAAACCGGAATAGTATTTCGTTGTTTTTTTGTGTTCCTGTTGATCAGAATGGATATCCTATAGCAATAACTAATGTAAAATCATTCCTGAAATTGTATGGTCTGTTCATCATTATCCATTTTGATCCATCAGTCAGCCACGGATCACGAAGCTTCATACCCATATCTGCTCTCAGTAGTACAAAATTAAGGTCGAATCTTAATCCAGCGCCTGTACCTACAGCTATATCATTTACAAGACTGTTAATTGTAAACTGAGCTCCCGGACGTGATGGATCATCGTTGTATGACCAGATATTACCTGCATCAAGAAAAATAGCACCATTTAGTATCCAGAATAGCTTAAAACGATATTCAACATTGGCCTCAAGCTTAATATCTGCTGTCTGATTGAGAAACTTAGTATACTCAGGAACATAAGAACCTGGTCCAAGTGTGCGAACCTGCCATGCTCTTATTCCATTTGCACCACCGCCATAATACTGCTTCTCAAAAGGAATTGCTTTTGAATTACCATAAGGAATACCAACTCCAATAAAACCCCTGTAAACAAGTGAGCTGACATCATTAAGGATAATATTATATCTGATATCCATATCAGCACGTATATACTGTGCAAAAGGCTGACCGAGAATATTATAGACTCCATCTACTTTTTCAATACCGGCAATATCCCCAATGAGTCCAAGCATATTTCCTGCTGCCTCTGCATTTATTCTTATGAACCAATAATTCCTGGATTTTTTGATCTTCTGGTTATTAAAAATATATGAATAATTGCCCCCCAGAATCATAATATCCCTGTAACTGTATGCCAGATATGAAGATGAATCAATTCGGGCATAGTAATCCGGATCGATCCTCAGCAGGTTAACAAGGTTAAGTTGTACAGGATTGACAATATGTGATGTATAAAACTTACCATCCCAGTTATAGCCAAATGTAAGATTGGCTATTGTCCTGGTATAAAATGGCATATTTTGATAATTATATGCGGCAACAAGGGTCGTCTTTGGATTATATGTTTTTAAAAAACTTTCTTTTTGAAGGAAGGGAAAAAGAAACTTAGGAAACCTCAGACTGGTCTCAATTCCGTATTCCTGTAAACTGCGTAATGTATCCTTTTGAGAGAGTGCTTCATATGCTCCTTTAAGTGTCAGGTTGAACAATTCTGCCCCGTGAAAAAGGTTTTTATGCTGATAGACCAGATTCACTGCACCACCAAGATTACCTGCTGAATTTGTACCTTCAAGTTCAATTTTGCCAGATTGCTGACTCAGAAGAGTAAGCTGTACTGTACAATCAAGTTTAAGTTCCATCTCTGGTTCAGTATCAGGTTCAATGACCTCATTATAAAAGATATTCACAAGCCGGAATGTTTTCAAAGAAAGCAGGTGCGAATGAGACTGATCGGTATTTGTTACACTAAATAATGATCCGGGGTTTAAATAGAGAGATTGCAATATAAGATCATATTTTATCCTGGGCTTACTCTTTGACGATATAAAATAATATCCCTTATAGTATGTGGTATCAAGGCTTTTGATATATGCTTCACCTCCTTCAAGTGCATCCTTAGGAACAAATTCCGGATAAATATAGATGTTCCTTATCCTGTACATGGGATGAGAAGTTATCGTAATCCTGTTATTTTCATCAATCTTCTGATATTTTCTGACTGTATAATATATATCGACCTGTCTGTTTCCAATTGTACTGTCGACTCTGAAATAAATATCATCACCGGAAAAGTTATAAAACCCATGATCTTTTATAAATCGTTCAAAGCGGGATCGTTCTCCCTGTAGAACATCCACATCATACGGTTTGCCTCTTTCAATCATACAGTCAACTGAGTCAAAATAGAAAAGGGTTTCTATTGCTGTATCGGCAATATCATAGTAAAGGTTACGGATTGTATATGGCGATTTAAGATCAACATTATAAAATACTTCTGATTTCCTGTTTGCAGTCAG
>CAZTXH010000258.1:0-3607 GCA_964617415.1 uncultured Rikenellaceae bacterium
GTTGGAATCATCGGATTCTTTCGATAATTCAATGGTGTATGACGGAGATTCGGTATATGAAGTAATAAGGGTGACCAAAGGATCACCGGTCTTTTTTTTCGATCATATGGAACGCCTGGAATCAAGTGCCAGGCTCCAGGGAAAAAGTATGCTTACCGATGTCTCCACCCTGAAAAGAGATATAATCAACCTGGCTAAATGGGATAAAAAAAGTGAGATCAATCTAAAAATTGTATTTAACTATAAAAAAGGAATAGATAATTATCTTGTTTATTATTTCGAACCCACGTATCCATCAGCCGAACAGTACAGGAATGGTGTAAAAGGAATACTTATCTATACCGAAAGGAAAGACCCTCAATCCAAAGTCATTAATCACAGGCTACGGTCATCAATATTTCATAAGCTTATACTCGACGGAGCTTATGAAGCTCTTCTTGTGAATGAAAAAGGTCAGATCACTGAAGGTAGCAGAACAAATATATTTTTTCTAAGGGGAAACACTCTGGTAACTGCCCCCGATGAAAAAGTCCTCAGCGGGATAACCAGAAAACATATTCTTGAAATATGCCAGGAAAAAACTATAAGGGTAAACCTGAAATGTGTTAATGCTGAAAGAATAAAAAATTATGATGCTGTTTTTATGACAGGAACATCACCACTTGTTCTGCCGTTTTACCGTATCGATGATATTTATTTCAATGTAAGAATACCTATGATTGAAAATTTACGTAAACTCCATATCGAAAAGGCAGAGGAGAGCATAAGGCAATTCAGAACAGGTTGAGAAGAGATACGATAAAAAGATATACTACAATAATAAATATGAACTCATTTATATATGGCAAATATCCGAAGTCTTAAAAAGGAGATAGATAATAAAATCTATCAGGTAATTTCAGATTGTAATACATTTTCAGCTCTTCATCCCGGTGAAAAAGTCAGTGATATTTCAAAAATAGTATCTGATGCTGTAAGATTAAAGAGTGAATTGATTCACAGGGTCAATAATCCTTCAAAAATGTCTGATTCAAAAGATGTAAGTTCTCATTATCAGGCGATTAAGAAAGATCTTGATGGTGGTGTTGATAAACTTTTTGAACGACTCAGTTCTAAATTGAAGGCGAAGAAGAAATAAGATTACTATAAATTTTTGTACCACACTCAGAACAGTTACCCTCATGGTCAATATTTTGATGCTTAATATTATATCGTGATCTTTCTGTAATGAGCTTTCCGCAGCCTGGGCAATATGTGTTTTGTCCTATATCGGAACTCATATTTCCTACATATACATAGTCGAGATGTTTTGAAGCTATTGCTGCAAGTTTTTTTAGTGTTTCAGGGCTGGTTGAAGGATCGTCCCTTTTATACATTGGAAAATACCTGCTAAGGTGAAATGGTATACCTTTTCCCAGTTCTCCTGCAATCCATTCAACCTGCAACTCCATCTCCTTTTCATCATCATTATGTCCGGGAATCACCAGAGTGGTGATTTCCAGATGTCTGTCCGAGAGAGCAATCTGTTTCAAACTCTCTTTTACAGGTTCAAGGTATGCCCCTGTAAGTTTCTTGTAAAACTCTTTATTAAAGGCTTTAAGATCAACATTGAATGCATCTGTGAATGATATTATCTCATCTAATGGTTCACTGTTCACATATCCATTGGTGACCATTACTGTTTTTAAACCTTTTTTCCTTACCTCACGGGCAATGTCAGCAATAAATTCAAACCAGATAACTGGTTCATTGTAAGTAAAGGCGATACCAATATTATTTGTTAAAGAGAAAGCATCCTTTATGATCTTTTCAGGGCCGGTTTTTTTTGAAAAACTGTCAAGTGTCTGCTGTGAGATTGAATAATTCTGGCAAAAATCACATCGCATATTACATCCATAAGATCCTATTGAAAGAATATTTGTCCCGGGAAAGAAATGATAAAGTGGCTTCTTTTCAACAGGATCCAGCCCATATCCTGAAATAACTCCGTATGTAAGTAGTTCTATATCCTCACCATTGTTTTTCCTTACCCCACAAATGCCAATAGCCTCTTTACTTAGCTTGCAATTATGCGGACATAAAAGACATTCAATTTTACTATTCGTTTTTTTTGATAGAGAAATCATTCCTGATAATCTTTGATACAAAATTACATATATTTGGAGTAGTGTAAACGTATAGTAGGTTTTATTATTGATCTGTTTAGTTCTAACCAATTAAATATCAGAATCATGAAAAATATTTTTATTCTCAATGCAATCATATTACTAATTTTTTACGGGTGTCATAGTGAAAAAGGCATAGAGACAAATGAAACAGAGTGGCAGGCATCAGAGGAGCTTGTTAAACAACTTTCGGAACGTCAGCCAGCGATTAATTATTACGAATCGGAAGTCTCTGAATATACATTACCTGATCCACTTATAGCCCTGAACGGGGAAAAAATCAAAACAGGAAAGCTGTGGAATGAGTCACGCAGGGAAGAGGTCCTTGAACTCTTCAGGGAGAATGTTTATGGCAGGGTTCCTGAATCCTATTACACTAAATCGTTTTCACTGGTTAATAGCAATACTAATGCAATGGAAGGTAATGCTACATTAAAGCAGGTTGATATAATCATAGGTACTACTGAGGATAAACTTATTATACATCTATCACTTTTTGTTCCAAATGAGGTTAAAAAGCCTGTACCGGTTTTTCTGCTTATCAATAACAGGGATCCGGTGAATATAGATCCCACAAGACAGAAAAAGAGTGAGTTCTGGCCTGCCGAGGAAGTTATTACACGTGGTTATGCCATTGCTGCCTTTTATAATGCCGATGTCGATCCAGATAACTTTGATAATTTTCAGAATGGCATCCATGGTATTCTTGACCAGGGAGAAAGAGGGGGGGATTCATGGGGTACTCTTGCCGCATGGGCCTGGGGTGCAAGCAGGTGTGTGGATTATTTTGAGACTGATAAAGACATTGACAATAATAAAGTTGCAGTTGTCGGACATTCACGTGGAGGTAAAACAGCATTGTGGGCAGGGGCTGAGGATAAACGTTTTTCAATCGTAATAAGTAATGAATCAGGGTGTGGTGGAGCTGCTCTTGCACGGAGAAGATACGGAGAAACTGTTGAACGAATTACCAGTGTATTCCCTCACTGGTTTTGTTCAAACTACAGTAAATATGCAGATAATGAGGATAACATGCCTGTTGATATGCATATGTTGCTTGCATTGACTGCCCCCAGGTCGCTGTATATTGCCTGTGCAGGTGATGACCTGTGGGGTGATCCAAGAGGTTCATACCTGGCACTATATAATTCAATGCCTGTATTTAAACTGCTGAAGACAGGTTCTGACATACATCATTCAATGCCTCCTCTTGATACTCAGATAATAAGTGGTGGAACGGGATTTCATATACGCGAAGGGCGCCATAATATGCTACTGAAAGACTGGAACTGGTTTGTGGATTTTGCAGATATTCAATGGAATAATGATAATTAAACTATTGGACTATAAATCCTCCGTAATTTTTTCATAACGGATATTGTGAAGTTCTGCAAATTTGACTATTTCTTCTTTAATGGGCTGAATAATATCGGTATATGTTA
>CAZTXH010000258.1:3617-3864 GCA_964617415.1 uncultured Rikenellaceae bacterium
ATGTTACACCGAATCTCAGTTTTATTTTCCCGCCTCGTTTCATTATAAAAATAATACTGATGGGAAAAATTTCAATTTTTTCAATATCACCAGGTTTTAATGTAACTGCCGGAAGCACTGAATTCTGTTTCAGGCGAATTGTTTCAGGTCCGGTTTCAATGAATTTTTTTGTTTTTCCTGCTCCGGCAAGGATCTGATATATACCAAAAAGTATCAGGAAGGCAATAGTGATCCACAGTGTATTATC
>CAZTXH010000259.1:0-863 GCA_964617415.1 uncultured Rikenellaceae bacterium
GGATAATATCTCCCAGGGTAAAAAAATAAATAAGGAGTAATAAACATGCAATTACTCCCAACAAGATCTCTTTTGCCTTTTTATTCATAAATCACCTCCGCTGTTTTGTATTAATACGTGAAATTTATTTACTAATCGTAATTAAAATTACAAAAGAATGAATATAAACCAAGGATTATTGATGATTGATGATTTTACGGGAATTGCGTGTAACCTTTTATATATTCACAGGTAACCAATATAGAATAATAATATTTATACTCTTTCTGACATGTTTAGAAATTATTTAAAAATGTCATTAAGGAATATTCTAAAGCATAAAGGATATTCCTTAATCAATATTACAGGACTGGCTTTTGGCATTACCTGTTGTTTTTTGGTTTTTTTCTGGATTCGTTATGAACTCAGTTTTGACCATTTTCATGAAAATGCCCGGGAAATCTGTCGTGTGATTACGGAATTCCATAGTGTTGAAGGCGAAATCAATTATTCAACTACCAGTCAGGCCCCACTGTCTGCCCTGCTAAAAGACAAGTATCCGGAAGTTATTAATTCAGCCAGAGTCGTAAATTTCATTTTCGGATTGGGAAGACAAGGATCTTCTTTCGAGGAGGAGGTCCTTTGTGTCGATCCCTCCTTTGTGGAAATATTCACTTTTCCCTTTATCCAGGGTGATCCGGCCACAGCTCTCGATAACCCGCGGTCAATGATTCTCACAGAGACCCTGGCCCGTAAACACTTTAAAGATGAGGATCCGATGGGAAAGACAATAATTATCGGCCAGAATGCACCTTTTACTGTTTCCGGTGTAATAAAAGATATTCCGGATAATTCACATCTTGCAGGTAAAGACGCCATCATCC
>CAZTXH010000259.1:873-3836 GCA_964617415.1 uncultured Rikenellaceae bacterium
GGATTTAATTTTGTAACCTACCTGCAACTTCAGAAAGGAGTTTTCTACAAGGATGTTGAACAAAAGATCAGTAATATCCTAAAAGATATTTTCCCTGAGTCAACAACAACCATTCAGCTCCAGCCCTTGACAAGGATGCATCTCTATGCCCTGGGAGGAGGAGGACTGATCAAATATATCTATATATTTTCAGGGATGGCTCTTTTTGTTCTCCTCATCGCATGCATCAATTACATGAACCTCGCTACAGCCAGGTCTTCAGGAAGAGCCAAAGAGGTCGGTGTGCGTAAAGTTGGTGGTGCCAACAGAAGACAACTCATCCGGCAATTCCTCGGTGAATCTCTCTTCCTTTCTCTTTTAGCCACTGTACTCGCTGTTGCTTTGACCTATTCTTTAATCCCTGTTTTCAGACAGCTGACAGGAAGAGAAATAGAGATAAGCTATTCCATCCTGACCTTTCTTTTTATAGTGGGAATTTTCGTTTTAACAGGGATATTATCCGGTAGTTACCCGTCTTTAATTCTCTCCGCCCTTAAGCCTGTCAGTTTAATAAAAGGCATTTTCCGGTCAAGGAAAGATAGAGCTTTGTTCAGAAAGATACTTGTGGTTTTCCAATTCGCAGTTTCTATATGTCTCATTGTCATCACTTTCTTTATTATTCAACAGATGCATCTTATCCGGAATAAAGACCTGGGATACGATAAGGAAAACATCATTTGTATTAACAATATTGGTGGGATTGCTCCCAAATTTACGACTGTCAGGAATGCACTTCTTACAAATCCGAATGTATCAGGGATAACCGTTATTGATTCTTACCTGGATTCACCCAATTCATCAGCTACCAGTGATGTTGTTAAATGGGAGGGGCAGGAAGCAGATGAGAGTATCCCCTGGTTAATTGTAAAAGGTGTAGACTATGACTTTCAGAAAACATTCGGTATTGAAATGTCGGAGGGACGTTTTTTCTCGAGAGAATTCTCCTCGGATCCGATAGAAGGTATGGTTATTAACGAAGCAGCCGTCAGGGCGATGAACCTGGATTCACCTGTCGGTAAAAAGTTTCATTTCTGGGATTTTGACGGAACCATTATCGGTGTAACTAAGGATTTCAATATGAAATCCCTCCACAAGCAAATAGAACCCATGGTTATGAAGTTGGGAATCAATCTGCAGAGATTGGCTATAAAAATCAAACCTGACAACATATCCGGGACTATCGGGTTTATAGAAAATGAAATAAAAAGAATTGTACCTGACTATAGTTTCCAGTTCGAATTTCTCGACCAAAAATTAAACCGCCTGTATGTTGACGAACAACATATGAAAAATATAACCCTTGCCATTTCTTTTCTGGCCATATTCATCTCCTGCCTCGGGATATTCGGACTGGCATTATATACAGCCGAAAAACGTACCAAAGAAATTGGTATCCGTAAAGTGTTTGGTGCATCAATTCCCGGAATCTTTTTGCTTTTGACCAAGGAATTCGTGAAATGGGTTATTGTCGCAAATATCATTGCCTGGCCGGCAGCATATTTTTTCATGAACAAATGGCTGCAAAATTTTGCTTACAAGATTGATCTAAGTGCAGGCATATTCATTTTTTCGGGACTGGCAGCATTGTTCATCGCACTGATAACCGTCAGTTCACAGGGTATAAAAGCAGCACTGGCCAATTCGGCCAATTCGTTAAGATATGAGTAGCTTATGGAGAAGAGCTATAGGTACAATTATCGGTTCATACAAATCGGCCTTGAAAATAATTCATAGCCCCAATCCCTATTTTGCATGGCAGCCCCCCTATTATGATCAAATAATCTGTTCCAATAGCGAATTATCCTGTATCAGAAAATATATCAGGTAAAATCCGGAAAAATGGATTAATTAAAAGCAGGTAATCAGTCTTTCTCGGTTTTTAATCCGAATAATACGCGTATATATTTTATTCTTCTTATTATCAGATCATAAAAGACAAAACATGATATAATGGTGAATAAGATCATTAGGATAAGCTTTAATCCTGCCGATATGGAAAGGGGAAAGATCAAATATGATCCCAGATAAAGAAAAACCATATGTATGACGTAGATGGGATAGGCTCCCCTGCTCATATATCTTAAGGTTTTACCCGGGTGATTCAGGTATTTGTATGAAAAGCTAAAAGCAGCAAGTATCCAGGTAACTGATTCAATCGGAAGAATATAGTTAGGTGATTTCAGATCAAATAATAAAAGTCTGCCTGTAAATAGAATTATAGCTGAAGCCATGAAGAACCACCGCCATCGTAGAACTGTGTCCCAGAATTCATTTTCACAATAAATTGCAGTAAATCCGAAAAAGAATGCCAGAAGTCCTATCAGGAATCCGTGTATTGTCAACGAGTAAGTTTCATAAGATTCGGGATTGATAATTACAGCTTCGAGAACAAAAGGCAAAACTATAGTCATCAAACCCACCGGATTTCTGTATAGTATTTTCAGCCACTGCATAAATTTCCCGTTCTTTTTGTTTTTCAGATAGAAGAATAAAGGTGATAAGAACAAAACATATATTAAGATGTTACCCAGAAACCACAAATGGACAATACCGGGAGTGTATGAAATCTCCTGGCTATAGTATTTCTGCCAGAGGATAATATGAACAGGGACGATGAAGAAAATACCAAAGACAAAAGGAATGAATATTCTCCTTATTCTTTCCAGCAGTAGCTGTTTCCAGTTCCTTTTTCTCATGGCAAAACATACTCCCATGCCCGATACAAAAAATAACAGTGGTATTCTCCAGATATTAAGCATTGACATAGGGATCCATAATGATTCTATCGATTCATCATTCTGAATAAATCTTATGAATACTCCCCATGGCTGGAAACCAATTCCGATATGATATACTATCAAAAGACCTATAGCAATTACCCTGAGCCAATCGATGTCGTATCTTCTGACTGCCTGGTCCATGGA
>CAZTXH010000260.1:0-3835 GCA_964617415.1 uncultured Rikenellaceae bacterium
GTCCTACACGTATAACTGTAAGTACAATAGGACTGAAGAAGAACATATTGGAATTCCTTGAAAAAACCCGGTGCCATCTGGCTGTAAGTCTGCATTCTCCATTCGACGAGGAGAGAAAAAAGCTGATGCCGATACAAAGTATAAATACCATTAAAGAGGTACTCGATATTATCAGGGAATTCGATTTTAACAATCAAAGAAGAGTCTCATTCGAATATATCCTGTTCAAGGGAATGAATGATACACCATCTCATGTAAAAGAACTTGCAAAAATACTTAACGGGATCAAATGCAGGATCAACATCATTCGCTTCCATCATATTCCGGGATCGGAATTCCGGAGTCCCGATACTTCTGCCATCATAAAATTCAAGGAAGCGCTTAACGCAAAAAGCATACTTACAACTATCAGAGCCTCAAGAGGTGAGGATATTGGCGCTGCCTGCGGATTGTTATCTACTCTTGAACAAAATAAAGGTCATAAGACATGAACAAAAAGATTCTTTGTCTCTTTTTATTTACGATTCCGGTATTAATTTATTCACAGCAAACAGCTTTTACCAATTTTCTTGCCGATTCCACTATAAAACATGCTGTTATATCTTTTAATATAGCAGATATCGATAGCGGCAACCATATCTTTGAATATAATTCCAATAAAAGTCTTACACCGGCTTCAATTATTAAACTGGTTACAACCTCAACAGCCCTTGAATTACTGGGACCGGAGTATAATTTCACAACCACAATTGGTTACACTGGAGAATTAAATAGAAATTCAGGAAAGCTTACCGGGGATATTGTGATTATTGGTGGAGGGGATCCTGTTTTGGGATCAAAAGAGTTTGAGAACTACTATGATAACTTCATAGAAAAATGGATAGCCGAGATAAGGAAAACCGGAATAAAGAAAATAAAAGGCAGGATATTAACTGATGACTCATATTATGATTACCAGCCTGTCCCTGCAAAGTGGGTCTGGGAAGACATTGGCAACTATTATGGCGCCGGGGTATATGGACTAAGCATCTTTGACAACACCTATGAAATACATTTCATAACCTCATCAGACAGCCTTAATCATGTTATCACAGGGGTATATCCGGAAGAGTGCCGTATTGATTTAGAAGACCGGCTGACTGTCTACGGTACTGAAGATGAGGGTTATGTTTTCGCGGCACCATACACCGATAAAGGATGGATTGAGGGTTCCATCCCTGTCAATCAGGATGATTTTGTTCTGAAAGCCTCTATTACAGATCCTCCCCTGTTAATAGCCCGAATAATCGATAAAAATCTCCGGGAAGAAGGTATAAGCATTAAAGAAGAACCCTCAACAGTCAGAATTGAGGGATCTGTAAATATGACTTTTTACCAAATTACCGCTATTGATTCACCACCACTTAAAGACATTATTGAGGTATTAAATCATGAGAGTGTCAATCTTTACGCCGAACACTTGTTAAAAGAGTTAGGAAAAGTATTTAAAGAGAGTGGGACTACCTCAGCGGGGATTGAGGTTGTAAAAGAGTATATTAGCAGCATTGGAATAAGCAGCAAAGGACTTTTTATAGAAGATGGCAGCGTTCTCTCACGTTGATATCTTATCAGAGTTCCAGATATGTTTGAGCTGATAATATATAAAAAGAGAAACGGTAAATACTTCGATGATCTTTATAATTCTCTCCCTGAAGCCGGAAAAGAAGGTACACTTAAAAATTATTTTAAGGATAATATCTTTGAAGCCAGACTTATGGCAAAGAGTGGATCAATGAGCAGAGTAAGAAGCTATGCCGGTTATTTACAGACTTTATCAGGTAAAGAACTGGCATTCTGCATTATAGTAAATAATTTCACGGGCTCCTCCAGTAATATTGTTACACATATCGAAAATATCCTGAAAGAGACAATATTGAAAAATTAAAAATGAATAATAAGGTATCGGTCAGAATTTGCAGTGAATATGATAAGCAAAAAGTATTTAACCATATTTCAGATATCTATGAATATTGTGAAGGACCTGTTGTAAAAGATAAAAAGGTCCTTGTCAAGCCTAACATTCTTACCGATACCGATTCTTCAAAGTGTATTACCACTCATCCTGTTGTAATAGAAACTGTTATCAGGTTTCTTCAATCGCGTGGAGCAATAGTTGTTGCAGGTGATTCTCCCTCCATACATTTCAGGGGATTTAAACCCGTAAAATCCGGACTATACGAAGTCTGTGAGAAAACAGGTGTATCCTGGATTGATTTTACAAAGAATCCCTCTGAAAAAAAACTGGCAATAGGCAAAAAAATAAAAATAGCATCTGTTGTTGACGAGGTTGACCTTATAGTCTCACTGCCAAAGCTTAAAAATCATGAGTTGGTTTATTTTACCGGTGCCATAAAAAATACGATGGGTCTTATTCCGGCTTTCACAAAAGCAAAACAACATACACTGCATCAGAACAGGGTCAGTTTCTCACGTTTTCTTGTTGATCTGAATGAAGCAGTAATGCCCGATTTCTTTATCATGGATGGTATAATGGGAATGGAGGGTCCAGGACCGGCGCAGGGAACCCCTGTAAATACTGAAGTACTCCTGGGATCCTCGAATCCTGTTGCACTGGATGTTATTGCAACCATTATTGCAGGTTATAATCCTGTGAGTATTCCAACAACTTCTATTGCAATTGAAAAACGTTTATGGTTGCATGATATTGATAATATTGATTATGATGGCCCTGAATTAAGCACAATAATCAGGAAAGATTTCAAAAGAATACCTGTTACAAGAGACAGAAATATCTCATATAAATTCGTATCAAACAGGGTGAGGTTCCTGAGAAAACTGGAACGAAGACCTGTGATTATCCTTAAAAACTGCACAGGATGTCAGGAATGCATCAAGATATGCCCGGTGAATTCAATAACCATGCATAATGTAAAGAAGAATTACGTTGTATTAACTGATAGTAAATGTATCAGGTGTTTTTGCTGTAGTGAAGTATGTCAGTACAATGCAGTAAAAATCAGGAGAAAACTCTTCTAAGCATCAATCCTGGCATATCTGGCATGTGTCTCAATAAACTCCCTGCGTGGTGGTACTTCATCACCCATAAGCATTGAAAATATATGATCAGCTTCAGCGGCACTTTCAATAGTCACCAGTCTGAGAGTCCTTGTTTCGGGATTCATTGTAGTTTCCCACAGTTGAGTAGCATTCATTTCCCCAAGACCCTTATATCTCTGTATTGAAACAGATGATTCCTTGCCATGTCCAAGCTCGTTTATTGCCGCTACTCTTTCTTCTTCTGACCAGCAGTAACGCTCTGTTTTACCTTTTTTCACCTGGTAGAGGGGAGGTGTTGCAATAAATAGGTTTCCACCGCGTATAAGGTCCTGCATATACCTGAAAAAGAATGTCATAATGAGGGTAGTGATATGGGATCCATCGACATCGGCATCTGTCATTATAATAATTTTATGATATCGCAGACCCGATATATCGAGTGCTTTACTATCTTCTTCGGTTCCTATAACCACTCCCAGTGCAGTAAAGATATTCTTTATCTCCTCGCTCTCGTATATTTTATGGTGCATGGCCTTTTCGACATTGAGTATTTTTCCACGGAGAGGTAGAATTGCCTGGAATCGTCTGTCTCTGCCCTGTTTTGCTGTTCCACCTGCAGAATCGCCCTCAACAAGAAAGATCTCGCTATTGGCAGGATCCTTGTCTGCACAATCTGCCAGTTTACCGGGGAGTCCTGAGCCGGAAAACTCATTTTTACGTTGAACCAGCTCTCTGGCTTTACGTGCAGCATGACGGGCAGTAGCTGCAAGTATCACCT
>CAZTXH010000261.1:0-3805 GCA_964617415.1 uncultured Rikenellaceae bacterium
AGTAGTATATGGCATAATGGTAGCCAGGGGAGACCTGGCCATCGAGATTCCATATGAAAAAATACCTTCAGTCCAGAGGTTGATGATCTCGAGATGCATTTATATGAGAAAACCTGTTATCGTGGCGACACAAATGCTCCATTCGATGATTAAAAATCCACGGCCAACAAGAGCTGAAGTAAGTGATATTGCAAGTGCTATCTATTCACAGACTGATGCTGTCATGCTGAGTGGTGAGACGGCTGCAGGTAAATATCCTGTTGAAGCTGTTAAGACAATGACCAAAGTAGCCTGGGAGGTTGAGAAAAATAAGGAAAAATATCTTGATACACCATATCTGAATGTGACAGGTGAGGTCTCATCATATCTGGCAAAGGTAGCTGTTGAAACATCGCTGCGGATAAATGCAAAAGCAATAATTGCCGATACCAGAGGTGGCAAAACAATAAGGGACATGGCCTCAAACAGGGGATTCAACCATATACTGGCTCAGTGTTATTCGATGAGGACAATGCGGGAGCTGGCCTTATCGTATGGTGTGTATCCCAGTTATCAGGAAAGAAGAACGACAGTTGATGAATTTATCCATATCGCTCTTAAAAATGTAATAAGAACACATGACCTGAAAGATAATGACCTTGTAGTGGTACTTGCAGGTAATTTTTCCGGTGGATCCGGATTCTCATTCATTGAAGTCGGCACAGTACAGTATCTGAAAGATCGGGTTAGTATACTGGAAGGTTGATATATGGCTCGATTTTTGTATATTTTTTATATACTGAACCTGAAAAATAATGGTGAAAATACTGGCACTCTCAGTTTGGTTTATTTTACATCCGGTACATGTAACCCTTACCAGTATTGATCATATTCCAAATACTGACTCACTTAAGGTTTTTTTAAGAATGTATTACGATGATTTTCTGCTTGACTATTCTTTGTCAGGTATGGAAATGCCTGCTGATACAGAACAATTTGAAAACTCCTTTCCGTCTGATCTTATGTCTGATTACCTTGACAAAAAAGTAAATATAATTATAAACAATAAACAGTTAAAAGGGCAGTTATTAAATTTGACACTGGAAGATAATGAGATAAGTATGAATCTTCTATACAAGTCGGATAAGAAACCAAGAGTTATTACAGTTAAAAATCAGATTATGACTGAGTTATATAGCGACCAGGCAAATATGACCATAATCAGGATTAACAATTTTGAAGAGGGAATAATGCTAACTCCGCTGAAAACGGAAGAGACATTTAAACTGTTATAATTATTTGTAAGAAGAAATAATAAATGAAGAGATCATTTTTTCTGGTACTTTTAGCATTTAATTTTCTTGTTCTTTCAGCAACACATAACAGGGCGGGAGAGATAACTTATGTTCAGATATCTGATCTTACTTATGAATTTACAATTACAACCTTTACTTATACACTGAGTTTTGCTGACAGACCGCAACTTGATGTCAACTGGGGTGATAACTCGATATCAACAGCTCAAAGAATTGAAAAGGTAACACTTCCCAATTATTACAGGAGAAATGTCTATAAGATAAACCATACATTTCCCGGACCAGGTGTATATAAAGTAGTAGTACAGGATCCAAACAGGAATTATGGGGTAAAGAATATACCCAATTCTGTAAATGTTGTTTTTTCTATTTCAACGATAGTGTCAGTAAATCCTTCCATGGGATATAACAGTACACCAGTACTGCTTAATCCTCCTTACGATAAGGCTGCTCTGGGGTATGTCTTTATTCATAATCCGGCTGCCTTTGATCCCGATGGCGATAGTCTCTCTTATGCACTTACAGTATGTACCCGTGAAGATGGAAAACCTATTGAGAATTATTCTTTTCCTCCGGCTACTAAATATTTGCGTGTTGATTCAATAACCGGTGATCTTATATGGAATACTCCAGCCGACACAGGGAAATATAATGTTGCTATGGAAATACAGGAATGGAGAAATGGCAAAAAGATCGGAGTAGTTGTACGTGATATGCAGATAGAAGTCTATGTCACTGATAACAAACCTCCGATAAACGATACTACAAAAAATATATGTGTAGAGGTTGGCGATACGATCGATTTTGTTTTTTCTGCTACAGACCCGGATAATGATTCTATAAATCTTCAGGCAACATCAGGTATTTTTAGTCTTTCACCATGTCAGGCTTATTTTACCAGTATTGAAGAATTACCGGGTTTCTCTTCTTCAAGGCTCTGGTGGGTACCATGTCATGAGACAGTAAGAAATCAACCTTATGACATTATTTTTAAGGCAGATGATAATAATCAGGAACTAATGCTCTCTGATATTGACAATATGAGTATTAAGGTCCTTGGTCCGTCACCGGTGCTTGTTAATGCCATTCCGGAGGGTAAGTTTATAAGGCTTATCTGGATGCCTTATGGTACTGATGCTATTGTCGGATTTGCTATATACAGAAGAGAGGGAGCATCAACATTTATTCCCGATTCATGTACGGCAGGAGTACCATCCTGGACAGGATTCGTTAAAGTTGGATATGTTGATGGAAGTGATACAACTTCCTACACCGATACTGATAACGGCCAGGGTCTTCAACATGGTACAGAGTATACTTACAGGATTGTAGCTGTATATAAAAACGGAACTGAAAGTAAAGCATCAAACGAAATTACATCAACACTTGTATCCGGCGTCCCTATTATAACAAATGTGAGTATCAGAAATACAGATCCTGTAAACGGTTCTATATATGTTGCATGGAAAAAACCCGACAAACTTGACACTATACCTGCCATGGGACCCTATGAATACCGTATATTCAGAGCTCAGGGGATTACTTCAAGTGATTATTCACCCATCAGTACCATACCAACAACCGATCTGAATGATACGGTTTTCATTGATACACTGTTAAATACGCAGTCATACGGCTATATTTATAATATAGAGCTCTGGAACCTTACCCCGGAATTTATAATAGGAGAGCCAGGCATCGCATCATCTCTATTTCTCGAAGTAAGTCCCGGTGACCGTAAGGCAAGGTTTATAATCAACAGGAATGTGCCATGGATAAATACAAGTTATGATTTCTTCAGGTATAATGATGTTACTATGGAATTTGATTCTGTAGGTACAACTAACCAGCTTACTTATATCGATTACGGACTTGAGAACGAGAAAGAGTATTGTTATTATGTAAGATCTACAGGTGGTTATCTGTCATACGGCTTGCCTAAAGATCTTGTTAATTTTTCGGAAACAACCTGCGTAACACCTGTTGACAATGAACCTCCCTGTGCACCGGAAATAAATGTCACAAGCCAGTGTGACTCTCTGTACAATATTGTAACATGGTGGATCACAGATCCTGAATGTTTTGAGGATGTCGCTGGCTATAAGATATATTATAAGATGAAATATGAAGAGGAGCTGGCACTCATCGAAACTATAAATGATAAAAATACTTTCCTTTACCTGCATTATCCAGGTGAGATATTATCAGGGTGTTATGCTATTTCGGCATTTGACCTCCTGGGTAACGAGGGGGATAAATCTGTTATGGTTTGTGTCGACTCCTGTGACTTTTATGAGATACCGAATGAATTTACCCCCAATGGAGACGGGTTTAATGATATTTTGCTGGCAAAGACTACTGCTCTTGTCGACCATGTCGATTTTAAGCTTTTTAACCGTAACGGATTACTGATATTTTCGACAGAGGATCCCAGAATTAACTGGAACGGTACCTATAAAGGTAAAATAGTGTCGCCGGGTGTCTATTTCTACCAGTGCGATGTATTTGAG
>CAZTXH010000262.1:0-3796 GCA_964617415.1 uncultured Rikenellaceae bacterium
ATCCGGAATCGGATTGAGAATCTCAAAACAGATTATGGGGGCACATGGAGGGACTCTCAAGGTAAATTCCGTTCCTGACAAAGAAACAGTTTTCTGTATGAGCTTCCAAAACTAAAAGGATTTCCAATAAGAGGATATTACTATATTGCGGCTGATGAAAAAAAATGAACTGAGCGGCCTCTTTGAAAATCATCCTGTCATATCAGGATTGACAGATACATTAACAAAACCCGGTACAAAACCTATAAACATTACCGGTACTACCGGATCATTAAAAGCCATCGTAGTTGCTAATCTCTTCAGCAGGACACAATTCACTCATATCGTGGTAGTTCCTGAAAAAGAGGATGCGGCATACCTGTATAACGATATTATTGCAATGGTTGGTGAAGAATCTGTCTTTTTCTTCCCCTCAACATATAAACGATCTGTTCTTTACGAACAAACAGATCCTGCAAATATTGTACTCAGGACCGAAGTTCTTAATCATCTGGCTTCAGGGAAAAGAAAAGGGATAATCGTTACTTACCCGGAATCGGTGATGGAAAAAGTTATAAGCCGTAAAAATCTCAAAAAAAACACTTTTACAATCACAAAAGGAGAAAAACTATCAATCGAATTTCTGGAGGAAGTTCTTCATGAATATAATTTTGAAAGAGTCGATTTTGTTTATGAACCGGGGCAATATGCGATACGAGGGAGTATTATAGATGTATTCTCTTTCTCTGACGATCTACCCTGCCGTATAGATTTTTTTGGTGACGAGGTTGATTCAATAAGGACTTTTAACCCGGACGATCAGCTTTCAGTCGCCAGACATGAGAAAATATCAATCATACCAAATATCCAGGATATTTCAATTGAAGAGACAAGTAATTCCATAACAAGTTTTCTCTCTCCTTCATCCGTTATATGGCTTGAAAATGCCTCCTTTATTAAAGACAGGATAAATACTATTTATGACCAGACTCTACAAAGAGAAGATACCAAACAAATAACCGGGAAAAAGAATACTATAATGACAGGAACCCTTTTCCTGGAAGAGTGTGCACAATTCAGGATCATTGAATTTAATAAAACCGGATTCTTTAAGTCAGCGAAACAGTATAATTTTCATTCAGAACATCAACCCGTATTTAACAAGAATTTTGAACTTCTTACGGAAAAGCTCGTATCAAATAACCTGGACAGATATAGTACATATATTGTATCTGAAAGCCAGTCACAGATTGACAGGCTCAAGGATATCTTCGCTGAAATAAATCCTGCAGTACAATTCATACCTCTTTTGATGAATCTCCACGGAGGTTTCATTGATCACGATCTGAAAATTGCACTGTATACCGATCATCAGATATTTGACAGATATCACAAATTCAGAATCAGAGGCTATTTTACCAGGAAGGAGAGTATTTCAATAAAAGAGCTTACCGGATTGAATCCCGGGGATTATGTTGTTCATATTGATCATGGAATCGGTAAGTTTGGTGGTCTTGAGAAAATTGATATCAATGGCAAGATCCAGGAAGCTATTAAGCTGGTATACAGAGATAACGACACTCTTTATGTTGGGATCCATTCACTCCATCGTATATCGAAGTACAAGGGAAAAGATAACACACCACCAAAGATTTATAAACTTGGGTCTGGTGCATGGCAAAAACTAAAACAAAATACAAAAAAGAGGGTTAAGGACATTGCAAAAGACCTCATCCGGCTCTATGCCTCCAGGATGGCATCGGGAGGATTCTCCTTCTCTCCTGACTCATACCTGCAGCGCGAACTTGAAGCATCGTTTATTTATGAAGATACTCCCGACCAGCTGACTACAACAATGGCAATAAAAGAGGATATGGAGGCTCCTCATCCAATGGATCGCCTGGTTTGCGGAGATGTAGGTTTCGGAAAAACAGAAGTTGCCATACGCGCTGCATTCAAATCAGCTGCTGACAGCAAACAAACAGCTGTTCTGGTACCAACAACCGTACTGGCACTTCAGCATTATAATACATTTTCCGAACGTCTGCAAGATTTCCCGTGTAAAGTGGAATACCTGACCCGGCATAAAAAACCGGCTGAACAAAAAAGGATAATTTCACAACTCTCTGAAGGAAAAATAGATATAATTATCGGGACACATAAGCTTGCAGCGAAAGATATAAACTTCAGAAACCTGGGATTACTGATCATTGATGAAGAGCAGAGGTTTGGTGTCTCGGTAAAGGAAAAACTGAAAAAACTGAAAATAAATGTTGACACACTGACTCTCACCGCTACCCCGATACCACGCACACTTCAATTCTCACTAATGGGAGCCAGGGATCTTTCGATAATAAATACACCTCCTCCAAACAGAATGCCGATTGTTACCGAGCTGCATGGTTTTAACGAGGATATTATAAAGGAAGGTATTGAATATGAAATTTCAAGGAATGGACAGGTTTTCATCATTCATAACCGTGTTGAGAATATAAAAGAGGTTGAAGTAATAATCCGGAGTATTTGTCCAAGGGTAAAAACTACTGTTGTTCATGGCAAAATGACAGGGAGGGATATTGAAGATGTAATGTTTGGTTTTATTCAGGGCGATTATGATGTGCTGATTGCAACAACTATCATTGAATCGGGGCTCGATATCCCTAATGCCAATACCATATTTGTTAATGAAGCTCATCATTTTGGTCTCTCCGAGCTTCATCAACTAAGGGGCAGAGTAGGCCGGTCAAATAAAAAGGCCTTTTGCTATCTGCTAACACCTCCCCTTGAATCATTAACATATGAGGCAAGACGAAGGCTCAAGGCTATAGAAGAATATTCAGAACTCGGTAGCGGATTTAATATTGCCATGCAGGACCTTAACATAAGGGGTTCAGGGAATCTTCTTGGAGGAGAACAGAGTGGTTTCATTGCAGATGTAGGTTTTGAAACATACCAGAGAATCTTAAACGAAGCTATGGCAGAGCTTAGAGAAACAGATTCAACATTCCGTGAAACCGATGAAAGTGTTGAAGAGAGTGATATCCACGAAAAGAAAATACAATCATATGTAACTGACTTTACAATTGATACAGATTTTGAAATAATGTTTCCCGATGAATATGTTTCAAATATCTCAGAACGTATCAGATTGTATAAGGAATTGAATGAAATTGAAAATGAAGAGTCGCTGAAAAAGTATGAGAGCCGGCTCATCGACAGGTTTGGACCAATACCTTCAGCCACTTCGGAACTCCTGGATATCGTAAGGATTAAACGGATTGCCGTAAATCTAGGTATTGAGAAAATAGTACTCAAGAACAACCTTCTGATAGCCAATTTTATATCAGACTCCAATTCACCTTTTTACAGAAGCCATCTATTTGTATCTATCATGAATCATGTTAACAAGAACCATAAACGCATGACCGTCAGGCAAAAAGAATTAAAGCTTAGTCTTACCATATCAGATATCAAATCAGTTAAATCAGCAATTTCAATACTTAATGGGATTATCGCGGATTGCATAATAAGTGACTAGAGTTTGGAGTGACTAAAGTACTTAGAGTTAAAAGATTGTTTAGACTTTATGTACTCTAATAGGAAGCCTACTCCAAACTTCTTTCTTACCTTTGTATTTTATTTACTATTATGAATCTGATATTTGATATTGGAAATACTGCAACCAAAATTGCTTTATTTGATGGTCATAAAAAAATTCTCTCCCTGAGAACCAAACAATACAGTTGGGATAAACTTAAAAAAATATTCGCTCCTTATAATATTGAAAGAGCTATAGCCTCTTCCGTAAGGGATACAC
>CAZTXH010000263.1:0-3795 GCA_964617415.1 uncultured Rikenellaceae bacterium
GGCGCTGCTTGTTCCATACGGAAATCAGGTGGTAACTGAAGTTACAGTCGTGGATGATAAAACAAAGATTGTATCGGATCGCCTGGATATGGAATCAGCCTACATGATGGAAAATGTTGCCTTCACTCCTGAGGGAGATTGGTTAATAACTCCCCTTATCAGGCCAAAGAATCTCATTCCCTCAATCCAGGTGGAAAGAGGTTTTATGATGACTAATGGCATTGGTATAATTGAACATAAACCTGATGGTAAAATATACCAATTGCTGCTGGATGAACCAAACAGGTATTTTGCCGATCCTTTCGGAGTTGAAATAACACCCGACGGGAAATATGTCTTTGTTACTCATGGAGGAGTCAACTATATAAGTGTTGTTGATCTTGACTCACTGCGTTCCTTTATTTCAGAATCATCCGATGAATTGCTTGCATACTATTCCAACCACTTGGGAACCAGCTACCGGTATGTTGTCAAAAGGATACCTACAGGCGCCAATCCAAAGGGTATGGCCCTTTCTCCTGATGGTAAATTACTTTATGTTGCAGAACATCTTGAAGACAGGATTGCGGTTATCAATACTGAAACCCTAGAAACCTCAAAGACTATTGACCTGGGCGGACCAAAAAGAATTACAGTAGCCCGACGCGGAAGAAGGATACTGAATAATGCCAGCGGTACATTTCAGACACAATATGATTGTTATACATGCCATCCGGATGCACATGAGGATGGCCTCGTTTACAACATGGCATCAAAAGATATGGGACGTAACCTGGCAAATACACAATCGCTGCGTGATATAGGTGACACAGCTCCTTTCAAATGGAACGGGAAAAACCAGACTATATACAAACAGGACGGTATGAGGTTCTCCACAGTACTGACAAGAACGGAGCCCTTTGATTATAAAGACCTCGATGCCCTGGTTGCATACATTGTCACCGATATTCCATATCCCCCAAACCTCCTGTACAATCCTACAGGTGAGTTAACTGATATTCAAAAGCGAGGTAAAATGCTTTTTGAACGAACACACGATAATTATGGGAATGAGATCCCTGAGAAGGGTCGTTGTATAACCTGTCATCCTCCACCCTATTTCACAAACATGCAATTTGAAGATGCTGGAACACTACTGGCAAGTGACGATTCCATGCTGTTCGACACACCCCATCTCAATAATGTTTATGCATCACCACCATATCTGCATCACGGGAATGCTATGACTCTTGAAGAGATATGGACTATTTATGCTAAAAATGATAAGCACGGTGTTGTAAATGACTTTACAAAAATCCAGCTGAATGAACTAGTCGAATATCTTAAATCCATTAGCAATCCGAAATTCTACAAGGATGAAGAGAAAAAATTTCTTTCAAAAATTATAAAAAAACGGTAAAACCTGAATTCCATGAAGAAGATTCTTAAAAATAAACTGGTATTAACTATTCTGATAATTGTAATTGTTGCCGGGCTGAGTATTCTTACCCTTACTCTCAGTGGAAAAAGTAATAAGCCCGTTACAGTCAAACCTAATACGGAGGAAATGTCGTTCGGTCCGCTCGATTATCCCACACTTGAGTCAAATGAAGAACTCAGAAGGACAGACGAAATGAAGAAGCAGGCCAAGACAATGCCTGTCTACGGAAACTGGCGTAACTTCACAGTTAAGGATGGGTTACCCGATGATAAAGCATATACAGTACGAATTGACGGTGATCGTGATCGTGTACTTATCGGCACACACCATGGACTTGCGGTTTTTGAAGATGGCAAATGGACAAACTATACTACTGAGGATGGCCTGGCCCATAACGGAATAGTCTCTGTCGATATATGCGCTCCCAGTGGTGATGTCTGGATCGGTACAATGGGCGGACTGAACCGGTGGTCGGGCGGAAAATTTGAAACCTTTAACCAGTTCAATAGCGGAATGCCTAATGATCTGGTATACAATGTTTTCTGCTATGGCAAGGATGTATGGGTTGCAACAGGAGGTGGTGCCGGACAATATGATACCTACACAAAAGAATGGCAAATCTTCACGGAACAAAATGCACCAATGCATGAACCATGGACATATGCATGTTCAGCAGGTGATGGAAAAGTATGGATTGCTGCATGGGGAGGTGGAATAATTGAATATAATATGAGAACCCGACACTTCAGGGACTATATTGACCCTGATGGTTTTATGGAAATAGACCTGCTACCCGATGATGGTGTTATCCATGATATTACAACAGCTGCATCCTATGCTGACAGTATACTCTGGGTTGCCACATATTTTGGTATGAGCCGTTATGATGGCAAAAACTGGAAAGGCTATTTCGACCATGATAGCGGACTGATAAGCAACTTCATAAATTTTGTCAGAGCTGAAGGCCCCGTGGTATTTGTCTGTACTGATTTAGGATTAAGCACTTTTAACGGTGACACATGGGTTACCTATGTAAATGATGAAGAGAATAAAAACTGTAAAGCCCTGGTAATGAAAGGATTAGAAGTGCTGGAAGAGATCCCGATGTCACCCGGACTTTCACATAATTTCATAATCGGCTGTGATGCTGAAGATGATGTAATTTGGCTTGCTACTTCAAAAGGCGTAAGCCGTGGAGAAAGAATAAGATAAATCTCAAAATATAAATTTTAAATATCAAAAAATGAAATCGTTTATTAAAACCATATTGATTCTTATACTGATATTCCCAATGGTAATTGTAAAAGGCCAGGAATTACCAAAAAACTATGGCAATATACCTGATGAGTTGGTTGCTTATGATAAGTATCAGAAAGCCTATAAGTATCACTTTCTTGAACCAATAGGTTTTTATGGTGCAGGTCGTGAAATACTTCCACCTACAGATATCAAGGAAGTAAAGATAGGATTTCTGGGCCCGCTGGAAGGTTCAATTATTATGCCATTGGGCTACCAGATGCTACACGGAGCTGAACTGGCCATTGAGGAGGCCAATGCAAAAGGAGGATACAATGGAATACCATTTAAACTTATGGTACATAATGATTTTGGCCTCTGGGGTGCTGCAGCCAATGAGGTAGTCCAAATGGATGATGAAGGAGTATGGGCATGGATCGGTACCATTGATGATATTAACTCACATGTGGCAATAAGGGCTACATTAAAATGCGAAATTGTGGTTATTAATCCCGGGGATCCTGACCCTACTTACACGGAAACAAACATACCCTGGGTATTACGAAATGTCCCTGATGACCGTCAGAGCAGCTACGCTCTTGTTCACTATATATACGTGAAAAATAATTATGAGAGGGTGGCCGTGATCAGAACCAATAGCCGCTATGGCCGTGTTGGAACAATGCATTTTCAGCGTGCTGCAGTCCGTGTGGGGCATCCTGTTATTATTGAGGAACGTTTTGAGGATAGGGATACAATATTTATACCACAGTTGGAAAGAATAAAGAGAATCAACCCGGATGCAATTCTTATCTGGGGTAATGCCAATTCATCGGGAATGATTGTAAAACAGATCCGTGAACTGGGAATGACCCAGCCGATATTTGGTTCAGACAGAATGGTAAATCCCGAATTTTTCGAATATGCAGGTGAATATGCTGAAGATGTTGTAACCACATGCCAGTATAATCCTGATTCAAATGATCCTGAATTAACAGCATTCCAGGATAACTTTAATAAAAAATACGGAGAGGAGCCAATTACATTTGCTGCACATGCTTATGATGCTATCAATATGATAATTGAAGCTATTCATAAGGTTGGATTAAACAGGGTTCATATACGTGACGTGCTTACCG
>CAZTXH010000264.1:0-3781 GCA_964617415.1 uncultured Rikenellaceae bacterium
TGTTCCGGATTAACCCTCTCATAACCTGTCTTAAAAAATGCCAGCTCATATCCTTTTTTATTTTTATATCTCAATATGTTTTAAATTCTTACCTTTTATTTACCTCCCCCCTGGGGGAGATGCTTAGCTTGCGAGGCAGAGGGGGTTTTACTCATATCTCAAAGCTTCCACCGGATTCCGTGTTGCAGCCCGTAAACTCTGCCAGCTTATTGTAAGCAGGGCAATACCCACAGCAAATAATCCTGCCAGTGTAAAAATCCACCAGCTAAGTTTTGTTTTATATGCAAAGCCCTGCAAATACTTCATCATAATGACATATGAAAGTGGAACAGCAATCAAGTATGCTATTACTATCCACTTTAATATGCTCCAGCTGAGGATTCCGATTATATCTGTTACTTTTGCTCCATGTACTTTCCGGACACCTATCTCTTTTGTCTTTTGTCTTGATATAAAATGAATAACACTAAATGTCCCGAGACAGGAAAGGATTATTGAAATAATTGCAAATACCCTTATTATGAAGGCTGTCTTTTGTTCATTTTCATAAAGTGTATTGAGCCATTCGTCATAAAACTGAAATTGGAAAACGAAATCAGGACATACCTCATTCCATACTTTTTTTATGTTATCTATAACTCCTGGGTAATCACCGGGCAGTATTCTGCATGTTAAATAACTTATACCGAAATGATCGGAACATTCGAATACTGTTGGTGCTACAGGCTGGTGTAGTTTCTCAACATTCATATCCCTGATAACACCGACTACATTATGAGAATTTTTTTCTATTTCTTCGGGACTTGCTCTTCCGAAAGCCTGGCCGGGAGTAGGGATACCTCTCAATACTTTTCCTTCAATTGTCTCCCATCCGGTTAATTTCAATGCCGTTTCATTGATAATTACCGATCTCTCCCAGTCGTTTTCCCGGAATCCTCTTCCCTGAATGAATTCGGCATCATAAACCTTAAAGAAGTCGGGATCGACGGTAAACGATGGAAGATTGCCCTCATAATTATATTTCTCACGTGGTTCGTTCCACAAATCCCAGAGGCTCACCCTGCCTGGTATACCATGTGAAACAGTAGATGATACTATATAAGGATCTTTTGTCAGCTCTTCTTTTATTACTGGTAGTTTTTCTTTTATTTCCCACGGGATAATAATGTTGACTAGTTGTTCCTTTGTGAATCCAAGGTCCTTGTTTGTAAGAAGATTGTTCTGATTGGACATTATTATCAGTGATATTATCATTACAATTGATATTAAGTATTGTAATACCGATAAACCATTCTTTATGTAAAGCTTACTCTTTACAGCTGTATCACCGAATATGGATGCCGGTTTAAACCTTGATATAATAACAGACGGATAAAATCCTGAAAGAAGTCCAATAATTATCACACCAGGAATAATTAAAAGAATATTTGGAAAATGTAATGCTATTAGGACAGGCAACTCCTTGTCAATCAATGTTTCAAATGGTTTTTCAAGAAGAAAGGAAACATAAATTCCAAGAATAAAAGCAATAAAACTAACAATAACAGCTTCCATTATAAACTGCCTGAATATTTCTTTTCTTCCTGCTCCTGTAACCTTTTTTATTCCGATTTCCTTTACACGGTCTAAATGATTCGAGGTATAAAGGATTACAAAGTTCAAGACAGATATTATGAGAATCAAGATTGTTACGACACTGAAAAGAAGCATTGACTGAAGATCAGCATGCAGTGTCTGGCTGGCACGATCCATTGTCACCGGGCTCATATACGATTTCTTATGTGGAAGCAGTTTGAACGGTTGCTCCATATAATGATCATCCGAAAAGTCATGTGTCAGCTTTTCTTCCAACTCACCAGGATCGCTATTCTCATTTAACATAAAGAATAACCTGGAATACCAGATACCGCTTCTCCATTCCCCACCAAGATCATTCACATTTTCCCACCTGATAACAGCATTTGCCTGGATACTTGACTTTTGTGGCAGATCATCATATATAGACGTAACCGTATAATCCACCCTATGTTGAATATTTATTTGTTTTCCCAACGGATCGGTATTTCCGAAAATATTCCTGGCCAGTGATGAACTGATAGCAATACTGTTTTTATCGGGTAAAGGTTCATTCGGATCTCCGCTTGTAATTTTAAGTGAGAAAATATTAAAAAAATCATTATCTGTTCTTACCAGATTTGTAACAGTGAATGGAGACTGCTCATACGAAAGATCTGCAGGTCTGTTGTCATAACGACATATCTTTTCTATTTCGGGATAGTTTTTTCTGATATCGTCAACCTTGTCTGCCCTGAATGATGTAATACCACCATCAACACAAAGGCGGTAAATTCTGTCAATCTCAGGAAATGATTTATCATAGCTGGTTTCATTGAAAACATACGAAGCCAGCAGTAATGAAATTGCCAGGCTAAATGCAAATCCTGCAATTATTACAAATCCGAACACAGGATTTCTGATCAAGTTTCGGATTAATATTCTTAAATAGCCTTTCATTACTTATATTCAATTGTTTATTGTTAATTGCAAATTGCCTATTCATATCGCAGAGCTTCAACAGGATTCCTTGCTGCAGCTCTCCAGCTTTGCCAGATAACCGTTATCAGGGCAATCCCTGATGCAATAATTCCTGCAAGAAAAAAGATCCACCAGCTTATTTCCGTTTTATTTGCAAAGCCCTGTAACCACTTGTGAACTGCATACCAGCCAACAGGACAGGCAATTACAAAAGCGATCAAAACACATTTCATGAAATCCCTATTCATTATTGTCAGAATTTCATATACTCTTGCTCCGTTAACTTTACGGATCCCAATCTCTTTGGTTTTCCTTGTAAGGGCAAATGAAGAAAGGGTAAATAAACCCATACATGACAGGATTATGGCTAAGGTTGAAAACCAAGCAATTATTTTATTTATTCTTATATATTCATTGTAATATTCATTAAGCCTGTCAATTGCAAAAAAGTAATCTGCTTTCGATACAGGTTCTGTATTTTCCCATAGACTTTTTATAAGTTCTATAACCCTCATGCCGGTTCCTGCTTTTGCTCTTACTGAAAGAAAAGGCCAGGAAGCTAAATCATTATCAACAAAAAAATGTGCTAAAGGCTGCACTTCATTCTGGGCTCCCTGATAACTAAAATCTTCGACCATACCTACAATGTTGAATATCTCTCCTGTTTCGGAACTCTGGTGAAGTATTTGTCCTTCAGCTTCCTGGTATCCTAATTTTTTCATTGCATGTTCATTCAGCACCAATGAATTCTCATATGAAATCAGTTCTTCATCGAAACCACTTCCGCTCAACATTTTAATATCATAGGTCCGGAAATAATCCCTGCCGACATATGCTTGCCTTAGGTATATCGGTTCTTCCGCTTCTTCCGGGTAAAATCCATTATAACTATCATAGTATTCTCCCGGAATGCTCTGTGAAAAACATACCGATTCAACGTAAGGACTTGTCTTTAGTTGTTCCGAAATATTTTTGAATTTTCGTGATGCTTCCCTACTGTCAGGATATTGCCAGCTGTTAAGGTTAGCCACAATAACATTTTCCTTATCGAATTTCGGATCTTTCTGTATCATGAAATTGATCTGCTTCCTGATCAAAAGTGTACCTGAAATAAGAATAATAGCTATTACAAACTGAAATATGACAAGAGAATATCTTGATAAATTACTTTTTCGTGGCTTGAAAATTTTACCCTGCAGTATCTGCATAAGACTGATCCGCGACCAGAATAAAGATGGTATTAATC
>CAZTXH010000265.1:0-3776 GCA_964617415.1 uncultured Rikenellaceae bacterium
GCCAATATAACTAAACATCAGAGTGACACTGATTCAAAAAAAAAAGATATTACATTGCGTAGCCGGGCAATATTCCGCCATCAAGAGTGCAAATATCCCCCTATACAACTGAATTTTAAGAAAGTCAATTTCGGGTACAGTGATCTGGATAGCATATCCAAACTAAAGATGGTTACTGAATGTTCTTCCGGGTCTGAAAACAGAGGCTACCTTCTCAGGGAATACCTTATCTATAAAATGTTTAACGTTCTCACCGATACCAGTTTCAGGGTCAGATTACTTAGCGTAAACTATATTGATTCGGAGAATAAAAGAAGATCCTTGAAACAATATAGCTTTTTTATAGAGCCGATAGATATGTTATCGGCAAGGACAAATTCTACCGAGGTTAAATCACCTGCACTCAACCAGAAACATATTGTCCCCAATATTATGGACAGACTTGCCATATTTAACTACATGATAGGAAATTATGACTGGTCTATACCCGGCCGACATAATGTTAAAGTGATTAAACCTCTTGTAATAAATTCTTCCGGGCTAGGCATAGCTATTCCTTATGATTTTGACTGGACAGGCCTGGTAAATGCATCATATGCGATCCCTACAGAAGAAATCGGAATAACATCTATTCGTGAACGTAAATATACGGGTATATGTCGCAGCAGAGAAGTCTTTGAAAAAGATCTGCAGATATTTGCAGAAAAGAAAGATGAATTTTATAGGATAGTAAATGAATTTCCCTATCTTAAGGAAAAAGAAAAGAGAGACGTAACCAGATATCTTGATGGTTTTTTTAACCGGTTATCGGGAAAATCGATATTAATAAATATCTTCCTGAATAGTTGTAAGAATTTTTAACCCCAAATACTTTAAAATATGTCAGATAACTTCTTTAATTTGAACAATCCGGATTTCTATGGAATTCTCATAAGGTTTGTAATCCATATATTCTTTCTTATTATCCTGATCCGGTACATATATTACAGATACTCGAAAAAGGAGAAATTCCTGTTTACCTTTTTCCTGATGGGTATAACCGTCTTCTTTATTACATCAATGCTGAGATCAGTATGGATTGAATTTGGAATGGCCTTCGGACTATTTGCTGTATTTGCAATTCTTAGATTCAGAACAAGGAATTTCAGCCTGAAAGATATGTCATATATCTTTACAGTTATAGGGATTTCAGTTATTAACTCATTAAAATTAATAGGATTTCCTGTCCTTGGAGTTTTTATCTTCAATATTATTATAGTAATATCTGCAATCTTACTTGAGCGATTCACGGCTAATAATAATACCGTTACACATTCAATAATATATGAAAATCTTGAACTGCTTAAATCGGGTAAAAAACAAAAAATCCTAAATGAGATCTCGGAAATGACTGGTAAAAAGATCCATAAAATCAAAATACGAAGAATAAATTTTAAGAATAATACTGCCCGGTTAGATATTTATTATAATGAATAAATTATTTTAGACCAAATCATTTCACATTTTCATAACTAAACTTCAATAATGTAGGTCTCAGATTGTGCCCTTCATTAGAAATCAGCATATCACCATTTTCAAAAAAAGTAATTCCCTCAGGCATATTAAATAAATATGGATCCAGTTTCAATATATGTTTTATGTTTCCTTTCAAATTAAAAATAAACAGCAACTGATCTTCAGCCGATAAAACAAATAAATCGCCATTAAGAGGATGAATCCCAATTGCAGATGGTTTGAATTTAATGTCCGGTTTATCTTTCTTATCCTTTTTACCCTCTTTTTCTTCATTAAAGTTAATATCTTCGGAGGCAAATTTTTTTATTGATGATAATTTGAAATTTATCACCGGTTTTTCAATAAGGTGTTTTTTTGTAAGGTTAAAACCGTAAATTCCTCTTCTTGTTTCTACTTCAGCATTTTTATCTGCCTTATCTTTGGGGGCAATCAAAAGCCTCTTGTTCAACCTGTCGTAACATAGTCCTTCAAATTCATCATGGGGTATATCTTTTAATTTTATCTCCTCTGCAATTTCATCAGCATTTAGATTATCTATTTCAAAAAGGACAGCATCACTTCTTAAGACATAGATTTTCTTATTTGCATATGTAATATCTTCATAATCGCCATTACCATAAAAAGTAAAATGCTTATTTATTTCTTTCCTACGTAAATCATAAATAAAAACAATTCCATTTTCATCCTGTATGCATGCAACTGTTGATGAGTCAATTACTGTAATGCCGGATATTTCATGAAGGACTGAAGGCAGTATGATTGTCTCTTCAGGATTATTTAAATCATAACCGATAGCATTTATACTTATGAGATCAGGTGTAGTATTCCTTTTATCCGACGAATTACCACAACTTATAATATTCATAAAAAGAATCAATAGAAAGTACGATGGGATTATTACAATACCGGTTATTCTTATTCTCATTTATGTTTACTCTTTATATTTATTGTCATATAATGATACTGAAAATAGCTCCGTATACTTACTCCGTAGTTAATATTAATAAAAATTATTTTTCATATACAATCTCTTCTGATCCTGTAATTGAGTTGTCGTTTATCGTTATTTTTGACGATCTCTTTCCAACATAAATTGCTGTTTCCTGATTTCCTATGCCTGTTGAACGAATAATATTATTAACAATTGTTATGTCATGTGTTTCACCTATTATATGGAATCCGCTTGCCTTCCCATTCATTCCGTTATTTTCAACAGTATTACTGATAAAGGTATTCCGGTGTCCGGCATTCTGTTCATTTTCATTCCGAAATAGAATGCCATGTGAGCCATTTTCATATACATGGTTATTTTCAAAAACATTATCTGTATCCTTATGACCAATTGAAAAACCGTTATCCTCATTAGCATATACTTTGTTATTTCTGAATATCCCATTCTGTACACGCCAGCATAGGAATATGCCGTCTCCTGTGTTATGGTGGCTTATACAGTTTTCAACTATGGAGTGGTCGGATCCTGTTCCAGGATGAAACCCTAATCCATCTCCGTTTGAAGCTTCGCATTTTCTTAATATTATGTTTTCCGTGACCTGCCAGCTGAAAGTGTCACCATTAAACTCATTGACCTTAACATTTTCAATGAGGCAATTCTTCGATTTATGAATATATATCCCTCCGCCTCTGCACCCGTTGATATAATAATTATTACTCTTATTACCTTCCACTATAAGATTTGCAATTGTTACGTTTTGTGCCTTAATCGCCTCAATAATTGAAAAGCTGTTTGTAACTGTTCCATTACGTGAAGCTAAATAATCATTGACCGTCCTGTTGTTAAAATAAATCGTATTGTCTTGTATATCAGTTATTACAGCGGTTGTTACATCCCAACCCGATTTATATTTATCATCATAGAGCTGAATACCCATCCCGATCTTAAATCCACTTGCATCATTAACCTCGGCTTTCAGCATGCCCCAGTCAGCATCGATAATAAAACTGGTTTTAAATCCATCACATTTCCGCAGAACTGTATTATCGCCTGATCCAATAAGCGAAGTATTGCTGGACACTCTAACAGGACCTGTTATTTCATAAGTTCCAGGATTAAGCTTTACTGTTCCGCCACCTCTTGTTTTCAGAGCATCAAGGGCCAATTGTATAGCTTCTGATGTGAATCCTGGTATATCTGCATCAATCCCTCCAACAGTAATAACCTGTTCTTTTAGTTTTACATCAACTAATCGGATATTCTGACTAAAACTCCCTGAACTTATTAATATACATAGTAGAATCAGGCC
>CAZTXH010000266.1:0-3747 GCA_964617415.1 uncultured Rikenellaceae bacterium
AAACTGCCCAATATCTTCACTCCCTCCTGAGGAATTATATTCAACATTCCCTGAAAGCATCATCTTTATTTCTTTTGTAATAGAGGGCATATGAGCCATCTTTCCCGCCGGATCAAGCTTTGAATAATAAACATTCGGAAATGAGAGAAAAACATGAAAGTGTTTTGAATATGGGATATAATTGAGGAATGCAAGCACACCAATAATATGAAACCACCAGGAAAATCTCTCCATGAAAACGAGTGTTTCACTTGAGAATTCTGAAAAATATGGTTGTAAAAATCCGCTTAGAAGAAAAGATCCGACAGCAGTATAATGGGGACTATCACGCATCTGAAGAATCCCATCGCTTGCATTCATGACAAGAATTGCGCTCATAAGGAAAAGTTCAGTAACAAGGATTATATTGGCATCGGAACGAGGCCACAATTTCATCTCACTACTCCAGAACCTCCTGACTCTGATAATATTCCTCCTTGCCAGGAATACAAGGCAGCCGAATATTACTGCAATTCCAAAGATTTCAAAAGAGGATATTAACACCGGATACAAAGCTCCAGTAAAAGAAAAAAATCTGTGTGTACCGGATATTCCGTCAATAAGGATCTCAATCATTTCGATATTTACTATAATAAATCCCACATATACGAAAATATGCATAATTGCAGCGATGGGGCGTGTTATCATTTTTGACTGACCTATAGCAACTTTCACCATCAACTTCCACCTTTGAATCTTATTATCATTAATTCTAATTGGTTTCCCCAATTTTATTTCCCGGGAGATATTCCTTACCTTGAAGTAAAATAATCCGGCAGCAAATAAAAGTACGAAAATAAAAATCAGGTTGGGGATCATATGAAGTTCTTTACCAATTAAATGAATTAACCTTATTATCAGTGATAAATCAGGATTTCATCTTTTTTACTGTTTCAATCAATTTTGGCAACACCTTGAACGCATCTCCAACAATTCCATACTCTGCAGCTTCAAATATAGGAGCATCCTTATCATTATTAATAGCAACAATACATTTAGATCCGCTTACCCCTGCCAGATGCTGTATTGCGCCGGAAATGCCAACCGCAATGTATAGGTTGGGAGCGATTATCTTGCCTGTCTGGCCAGTATGCTCGCCAATTGGTCTCCATCCCTCATCAGCTACCGGACGGGAGCAGGCCGTAGCGGCACCAAGAAGTCCTGCAAGCTCTTCAATAGGACCCCAATTATCAGATGATTTCATCCCTCTCCCGCCAGATACAACAATTTCGGCATCTGTAAGAAGTATTTTCCCTGTCTGCTTCTTAATATCCTGAACTTTAGTTTTTACCACGGAGGCATCAACAGTAATATCTCTTTTTTCAATCGATGCATTATTAGGAGTTTTCAGAAGCTCAAAAGAGTTCTGTGCAAGTGTAAGTATTTTAATATCCGATTTAATAATAACATGGGCGAACGCATTGCCTGAATAGGTTTTCTTATAAACAGTGAATGGATCTGTTTTAAGAGGAAGCCTGGTTACACCTGATCCTACACCAGCTTTTAACTTTACCGACAATCTCGGCGTTATTGCTTTTCCAGTGTTATTATTTGAGACCACCATTACCGATGCATTTTCTTTCAGTGCGATATCGGAAATCACACTTGAATAAACCAGGCTATCGAGGGTATTTAATAATTCATTATCAATATATATGACCTTCCCTGCTCCATAATCTCCAAGTTTTTTGAGTTCCGATTCTTCAACTTTACCTATTGAAAGAGCTGTTACTGAGGTATTGATCATTTTTGCTACTTCTGATGCATATGAGACAAGTTCAAAAGTGAGTTTTTTAAATTTCCCGTCCCAGTTTTCTGTATATACTAATACTGACATATTTCTAAATATTTGTGTTTTATCATATTACTTTTGCTTCATTTTGAAGTAGTTCTATAAGTTGTCCCGGATTTTCAGCATCAATAAACTTACATGCTGCTCTTGGTTCTGGTTTCTCTAAAACCGCAACTTCCGTCAGCGGTTCAGTAGTAACCGGTTCAACCAGTTTCAGAGGTTTTGTCCTTGCCATCATAATCCCTCTCATTGCAGCTATACGGGGCTCTTTAGTTATTCCTTTCTGTACTATTGCCACGAATGGTAATGGTATGGAAATAATCTCTTTCCCTCCATCTATTTCCCTGGTAATTACCGGATTGCCGTTTTCAATCGAAATATCCGAAACTGCTGAAACAGAGGGTATATCAAGGAATTCTGCGATCATTCCTCCTACCAGTGAACCATTAAAATCGCTTGATTCAATTCCGCAGAGTATGATATCAAACTGCTCATTTTTAATAACTTCAGCAAGCTGGGCTGCAACATAAAATGCATCAGATGATCCTGCATTAACCCTTATAGCTTCATCTGCACCAATTGCCAGGGCTTTCCTTATTGTTGGTTCAGAAGATGCAGGACCCACATGCGCCACTGTTACAGATTTTATTCCGCTGGAAGTATCATCCTTCAGTTCCAGGGCACGTGTAAGTGAGAGCTCATCCCATGGATTTATAATCCATTGAATACCTGTTGTATCAATGGATGAACTTCCTTCATTAAACTTAATTTTTGTTGTTGTATCCGGAACATTACTAATACATACCAGTATCTTCATCAGTTCTGATTTTTAGTCTTTTAATTAATACTCATATTATTATTTAATTACAGGTTCAGTAAGGCTGACCTGAGGCGGCAAATATAACAAATTATGGTTCAGTAACAAATCGCAAGTGTCTCATTTTATAATCATGTTCGAAATATTATTTTTAGTTATTTGCCTATATTACTGGCTATTACATGTTGAAGATAAGATTAAATCCTACTTCATTCGAAATAAACATATTAATGATAACCCCTAAATAAAGAGATTTTCGAGTATCTCTTTAAGTATTTTAAATATTATAGTATAAATTCGCGGCACCGGAACAGTAAGTTATAAGCGACTATTTTGAAGAATATTATAAGAACATACGGAGCTGTTTTACTGGCAATAATTTTCTGGTCATTTTCCTTTATCTGGTTTAAAATTGCCAATGAAACATACCTCCCCTTGACAATTGTTTTTGCCAGGCTGGTAATAGCAGTATTGCTCCTTACCACATTTCTTTTGATAACCAGGGGTTTCATGAAGATAAAGAAAGCTGACAGAAAATATTTTCTTATTCTGGCTCTATTCGAACCATTTTTCTATTTCCTTGGTGAGAGTCATGGACTTACATATGTTTCGGCTACTGTGGGATCTGTTATCATTTCATTAATACCTGTTATATCTGCCCTCGGTGCATGGATTTTTCTCAGGGAAAAACTCATAATTATTAATTATGCCGGCATTCTTCTATCATTTATTGGGGTAATCATATTCATAATCAACAAGGATGGTTACATGTTATTTCACATAAAAGGGATAGCACTTTTATTCCTTGCTGTTTTATCGGCAGTTGGATTTAATCTTACCCTCAGCAGACTTGTAGGTACTTATGGCCCGGTTTTTATTGTCACTGTACAGAATATAATAGGGGTAATTCTGTTTTTGCCTGTTTTCCTTGTTACTGATTTCCGTGAATTGATTAATACTCCATTTGTAACAAAGAGTATCATACCTATAATTGAATTATCGGTTTTTGCCTCATGCGGAGCTTTTATTCTCTTTGCATATTCTATTAAGAAAATCGGCGTATCAAGAGCAAATGTATTTACTAATTGTATCCCTATAT
>CAZTXH010000267.1:0-3734 GCA_964617415.1 uncultured Rikenellaceae bacterium
TCATAGCGATTGGACAGGTCCGACAATAAGGCATCATGATGACCGGAGGAACGAATGTTTCAGGAAATATTCAAGACCTGAAGACTCATTTTATGATCATTCTGATTTTTTGACATCCGGATCGAGATATAGTTTTCTTTTCGATATTCCTGTAGCCGATTACAAAGCCTGGGCACGGGGACTTAAAAGAGCAGGTTATGCAACCAATTCCAATTATGCAAACATGCTTATAAGAAAAATTGAAGAAAGCTTTTTATATATCTATGATAGAGGATCTTATGCATCTAAGCCTAAAGCTGATCAATCCCGGGAAAATGAAGAGGGTCAAATGAAAACTTATTATGTGGATTTGATTGATGAATCTTCTCATGGCAGCAATAATCGCTTGTTACCGGAAACCCGGAGAATAATGGAAAATAACCGTATCAAATATATCATTGTACAGGACGGTGAAACAAAGGAAGCTATAGAGGAGAAATTTCAGTTACTTAGGTGGGAGTTGTCGAAGTATAATGAGTTAAGCAACGATTTCACTCCCGTACAGGGCCAGATACTATATCTTCAGCCGAAGAGGGACAGGGCGGAGCCAGGTAAAGAAACACACAGTGTCAGCTTTGGAGATACAATGTATAAAATATCACAGCAATACGGGATAAAGCTTAAAAAGCTTTATGAAATGAATCGTATGGTAGAGGGAGAAGAGCTTGTTGAAGGTGAGAAGATCTGGTTAAGAAAAATGAAGCCGGTTAACTGACAGGGATAATATGCCTGGCAATCCTGAAGCCCCTTAGAAATTCTACTGTATTCATCCTTTTTTTACCTTCAAGCTGGAGATTCAGTATATTCACAAATCCATCCTTGCAGGCAATTTTCAGATAATACTTCCCATCGGAAATCAGATGTCCTGGCTTATGTTTGTGTTTTATGATTTCGGGTTGACTATCATAGACCTTGAATAAAAAGGTTTCGGAACCTTTTTTAAGGAAAGATCTTGCACATGGGTAAGGAGCAAGGCCGCGGACAAAGTTGTGAATCATCATGGGATTTTTAGTCCAGTCAATTAAACAATCTTCAGTCGTTATTTTTGGAGCTTTTTTCAGTATTTCTCCAGGTACTATTAATTCTGATTGTGGTAGCGGTTTCAAGTTGTTTTGCGCAAGACCGGCCAGTGTTTTTATTACCAGTCTTGCCCCTTGTCTCATCAGTCTGTCGTGAAGATCTCCGGCATTTTCAAACGGGAATATCTGTACCTTTTCTCTTAAGAGGATATTTCCTGTATCAATTTTGTCATCAATGAAGAATGTAGTAACCCCGGTTTCTGTTTCTCCGTTAATTATTACATGGTTGATAGGAGCAGCTCCACGGTATTGAGGCAATAGGGAGGCATGAAGATTTATAGTACCCAATGATGGTAGTTTCCAAACGACTTCAGGCAGCATCCTGAATGCAACAACGATGAAAACATCGGCCTTTATTCTTTTTAATGTATTGATAAATGCAGGGTCTTTTAAGTTATCAGGCTGAATAATAGGCAGATAGCTGAATTCGGCAAATTCTTTTACTGCCGATTTGGTCATTCTCCTGCCACGTCCGGCAGGTTTATCAGGAGCAGTGATAACACCAACTACATTAAAGCCGTTCATTAGAAGGGAGCCCAATGTTGCAACAGCAAATTCAGGGGTTCCCATGAATACTATTCTGAGGCTTTTCATTGTTGTTGACTAAGAGAGATAACAAATCTATGAAAAAAATCAATCCTTAACAATATGCTTGAAGCATATCAGGTCATGACCCATCTTATTTGCCTTTGTCTCGAGGTAGTATTTATTATGAGGGTTAGGTTCAATTATCAGGGGAATGGCTTCGACTATTTTAATTCCATATCCTTCCAGACCTGCTCTTTTAACCGGATTATTGGAAATAAGTCTTATTTTACCTAATCCAAGTTTCATCATTATATTGGCACCTACCCCATAGTCTCTTTCATCTTCTGCGAAGCCTAGTTTTATGTTTGCCTGAACAGTATCCATCCCCTCATCCTGAAGGCGGTAAGCTTTTATCTTATTTAGAAGTCCTATACCACGGCCTTCCTGGCTTAGATAAATGACCACTCCTTTTCCTTCTTTTTCAACCATTTCCATAGCTTTATGTAGCTGAGGACCACAGTCACATCTGAGTGATCCGAAAATATCACCTGTAAAGCATGAAGAGTGGACACGAACCATTACTGGCTCATCCTTTGTCCATGATCCCTTCACCAGTGCACAATGTTCCAGTCCGTTGCTTGTCTGGCGGAATGGGATGAACTCAAAATTACCATACTTTGTAGGCAGCTTTACCTTTTCGCCTCTTTCTACTATTGAATCTCTTTCAAGTTTATATTTTATAAGATCACGTATAGCAATTATTTTTGTGCCGAATTTTTTCCGGAGTTTGACCAGGTCCTTGAGACGTGCCATGGTACCATCTTCATTCATTATCTCGACAAGTGCTCCACCCGGACTAAGTCCTGCGAAACTTGCCAAATCGACTACAGCCTCTGTATGACCTGCTCTTCTGAGAACACCTTTTGCCCTGGCCTTTAAAGGGAAGATATGTCCCGGACGACCCAGATCTGATGGTGAGGTGGCAGGATCAACAAGGGCTTTTATAGTCAGTGCCCTGTCTTTCGCGGATACACCAGTTGTTGTTTCTTCACTTAGAAGGTCGACAGATACAGTAAATTGTGTTTCGTGTAATGAGGTATTTATTCCAACCATCAGGTCGAGTTCCAGCTCATCGCATCTCTCCTCAGGCAATGCTACACATATAAGACCTCGCCCATGCCTGGCCATGAAATTAACCATCTCAGGTGTAATTAATTCAGCAGCACAGATAAAATCTCCCTCATTTTCACGGTCTTCATCATCAACGACAATCAGGAGCCGGCCATTCTTAATATCTTCTATTGCCTCTTCAATAGTATTTAGTTTATTATTACTCATATTCTACTGGTTTATTATCAGGGTTTATTGTCCTTCCGGTAATAGTAATCTTGTATATATAATCTTTTATTTTACGGAAGAACAAAAGGTAAGTTTCAATATTCATTATTACTGAATCAGTGGAAGCTTTATATGTAAGGAACAACCCTATTGGTAAAAGAATATATGATGATGCCCACATACCGGCAATACTACCGATAAGATCCTCTTCCACAAGTTTCTCACCCGAGAGTGAAATAACATACCAGATAACAAAGAAAAATATTGATATTACTGCTGGAGTTCCGAGTCCTCCTTTCCTTATTATTGCACCAAGGGGAGCTCCAATAAAGAAAAAGATAATACAGGCTACCGGTAGTGTTAGTTTTTTATGCCAGTCTACTTCATATCTTTTGTGAAATCTTGTTTCCATCTTAAGTGATTCTGTGTTATCGGTAAGGAAGACATTTGCATCTTTAAGCATCTCTATGGTCCTTGTCAGTACTGTTAGTTTTTCCCGGGCAGGAAGGGAATCGAAAATGGCATGAGTGTTGAAAGTCCTTGTCCTTCTCAGGCCGGTATAAATTGTATCACTTTTTGAGCCCTGTTTTTCAATAAAGATCTTACTGGCGGCAAATTCTCCTATCTGGCTATGCTGTTTTGCGCTGTGTCTCTTTCCGAGGGAGTCAATATAATATGCAAGTTGCTAAATATTCATCCTCCATGAATTGGATGAAAACATATCCTGACCGCTTCGTTCGAGTTCAATTC
>CAZTXH010000268.1:0-3725 GCA_964617415.1 uncultured Rikenellaceae bacterium
ATATAAAAGATGGCATTCAATCTCTTATCCATATCAGACTTTATTGCATACAATGACTTTCACAAACAAGAGAGAGAAATTTCTGTGGTTTCTCAGAATGCCATCTTTTTTCAATAAATAGCCAAATCCTTTCATTTTGCCGGCACATTTAATAACTGTTCAAATTTGTAAGCTTATGCTGCCTGTTTTTACATTTGTTATTACTTTATCTTTTAAAATTCTAAATTTTAGTATTTTTGCAACCATAGAATTGTCTGCCTCTCATTAATCGTTTATTAAAAGTCTCTTAACCAAATGAGAAAGAAAGGTATTATAAAAGCTCTTTTATTGAAATTTTTTAAAGAAAAGCCTTCGGTAGTTATATCAGAAGATGAAGATAAAGATAGTATCGTTAGTATTTTCGGGAATATGAACGACATGATTTATCGTCTGTCTCTACCGGATGGAAAATTTGAATTCGTGATGATAAAGGGAATCCTGTCGCTATATAAGCTATTATATGAATAAAACCGATCAAAAGAGAATTGAATTGGAACTAAGAGAATCCCGGGAGTGGTTATACACAATTTTTGAAAATGCTACAGATGGCATTCTGGTAGTTGATATTGAAAGCATGAAGTTTTTACTGTGTAATCGTGCGATATGCCAGATGCTTGGATATAACAAGGATGAAATCCTCTCACTCGGAATCATGGATATTCATCCGAAAGAAGATCTGCCACAGGTCATTGATAAATTTCAACGACAGGCAAAAAAAGAATTCACTCTGGCTAAAAATATACCTGTTAAAAGAAAAGACGGAAGTTGTTTCCATACTGACATTAATTTCTTCCCGATAACCCTTGAAGGTAAAGAGTGCCTCGCCGGTTTCTTTCGTGATGTTACTGAGCGTAAACTGGCTGAAGAAAAAATCCGGGAAAACTATTCGGCCCTGGATGGTATAATAAATAACCTTAATGCTTTGACTTTTTCTGTTGACAGAAAATATCGCTATACCAACTTCAATAATAATCATGCTGCCGTGATGAAAGCAATATATGGATCTGATATAGAAATCGGCCATAGTTTGCTGGATTACATGACAGTAACAGAAGACAGGGAAACAGCAAAACTCAATATTGACAGAGCATTGGCAGGAGAGCAGGTTATTGAAGAAGCATATTCGGGAGAAGCATCACTATCAAGACAATATTTTCAGGTTTCTCATAACCCGATCAAATCGCAGACCGGGGAAGTAATAGGAGTAGCCGTGCTGGCGCATGATTTGACCGAACACAAAAAGATTGAAGAAATTAATGCTTCACGCTTGTATTTAATACAATATTCATCGACACATTCTCTGGACGAGTTGCTTGAGGAGACACTTAATGAAGTTGAGAAGATTACAGACAGTAAAATAAGTTTTTATCATTTTGTCGATGAAGATCAAAATTTCCTTACTCTCCAGAATTGGTCTGCAAGAACAAAGAAATTATTTTGTAAAGCGGAAGGAAAGGGGACGCATTATTCTATTGATGAAGCCGGGGTGTGGGTAGATTGCGTTCGTCAAAGAAAACCGGTCATCCATAACGACTATGCTTCTCTTCCGCATCGCAAAGGGATGCCCAAAGGCCACGCTGAAGTAATTCGCGAACTGGTAGTACCTGTTTTTCGGAATAATAAAATAGCTGCTATTCTTGGAGTCGGAAACAAACCTGTAGACTATATTGAGAAGGATATTGATACTATTTCCCTGTTTGCCAACCTTGCCTGGGAAATTGCTGAACGAAAGCGATTTGAAGAGGCATTGAAAGAAAGCGAAACGCGTGTTCGCCGGAAACTCGATACAATCCTGTCGCCTGATACGGATATAAGCCGGCTGGAACTCTCTGATATTATCGACTGCGAAAAAGTACAGAGCCTGATGAACGAATTCTTCAGGATAACAAATATTGGTATCGCTATAATTGATCTTAATGGCAAGGTTCTGGTACAAACAGGCTGGCAGGATATCTGCACTAAATTCCATAGAGCCAATTCAAAGTCCCGTCAACTTTGTATTGAAAGTGACACTGAACTGAGCAAAGGTGTTCCGCCGGGTACCTTTAAACGATATAAGTGTAAAAATAACATGTGGGATATAGCTACTCCGATAATGATCGGAGACAGGCATATAGGGAACATATTCCTCGGACAATTCCTGTATGAAGATGAAACACCCGACTATGAAGTTTTTCGCCGGCAGGCCAGGTTATACGGTTTTAATGAAACAGAATATCTCGCAGCACTCGACAGAGTTCCCAGATGGAAACCGGAAACAATCAATGCAGTAATGTCTTTCTATGCTTCATTTGCAGGAATGATTGGCAATCTCAGTTATAGTAATATAAAACTCGCCAATACACTTGAAGAACGTAAAAGAGCAGAAAATGAGCTGCGTAAACTGTCTCGTGCTATTGAACAAAGTCCGGTATCAGTTGTAATTACAGACATTCAGGGAAATATAGAATATGTTAATTCCAAATTCACAACAATAACCGGTTATACTCAGGCTGAGGTTTTAGGACAAAATCCACGGATTTTAAAATCGGGCGAAATGTCTGCCGGAGATTATAAAAAGTTGTGGCAGACAATTACTTCAGGTAAAGAATGGTACGGTGAATTTCATAACAGGAAGAAAAACGGCGAACTCTATTGGGAGCTGGCTTCGATTTCACCGATTTTCGATTCATCAGGTACAATTACTCATTTTTTAGGCATTAAGGAAGATATAACTCTTAGAAAGCAATATGAATCTGATTTAATTAAAGCTAAAGAAAAAGCTGAAGAAAGTGACAGATTAAAAACAGCATTCCTGCATAATATTTCTCATGAGATAAGAACTCCCATGAATGCTATTGTCGGTTTTTCAACTCTTGTCGGTGAGCCCGGATTAGATTCTCAAAGCAAACAATCTTATATTGATACTATAACTCAATCCAGTGATCAATTGTGTTCAATTATTACTGATATTGTCGAAATGTCAAATGTTGAAGCAGGTATTTTGAAAATCAATGAGAGTGAAACTAATATCAATGTATTACTTCGTAAACTCTACAAGCAATTCAAATCCGAGACAGATACTAAAGGATTAGAATTCAAATTTTCCACTACATTGTCAGATGATAAAGCAACAATCATAACTGATAATACAAAACTCTTACAAATTCTCTTAAATTTGATAAACAATGCTTTAAAGTTTACGGATAATGGTAAGATAGAATTTGGGTACAGTATCAAAGATAATAACATAGAATTCTATGTTTCAGATACCGGAATTGGAATTCCTGAAGAACATCAGGGGAAAATTTTTGATCGTTTTTATCAGATTGATACCGGACTGTCACGTCTCTTTGGCGGGACAGGACTGGGTTTATCAATATGCAAAGCTTATGTTGAACTTCTTGAAGGGAAAATAGGAGTTATCTCCGAACCGGGAAGCGGATCGACTTTTTATTTTATTCTGCCATATAATAAAATTAAACCTGATTATTCATTAGAATCAGTTACAGTTTCACTTAAAGATAGAACAATCCCTCGCTCTTTAACTATACTAATTGCTGAAGATAATGATCTGAATTATAGGGTTATAGAACTATATCTTCGCGAAACGGGAACAAAAATAATCAGAGCTAAAAATGGCAGAGAAGCTGTGGAATATTGTAAATCTGTAAAAGATATCGATATCGTATTAATGGACTTAAAGA